>JANLXV010000602.1:0-9720 GCA_031365305.1 Chitinophagaceae bacterium | reverse complement strand
TGGGTTTTGGTTTTGTAGAGATTGGAACTGTTACGCCAATAGCACAGGAAGGTAATTCAAAGCCAAGGCTATTCAGGCTTCCGAAAGACAAGGCGTTAATAAACAGGATGGGGTTTAATAATGATGGGGCTTCAGTAATTGCCAATAGATTGAAGCATTGGCGTTCACTTAACCCAGGCTTGCTGGTAGTAGGTGGTAATATTGGTAAGAATAAAAATACCCCTAATGAAGATGCATGGAAAGACTATGAGCTATGCTTTAATGCATTTTTTGACCATGTAGATTACTTTGTTGTTAATGTAAGCTCGCCAAATACGCCAGGCCTGAGAGCTTTACAACAGGAAAATTTTTTATATAAAATACTGGATAATTTACAACAGATCAATTCTGCCAAAGCTCAGCCCAAACCAATCTTATTAAAGATATCACCTGATCTTACACAGGAGGAACTTAACAACATTATCCAGTTAATAAAAAGAATAAATCTTGACGGTATTATTGCTGCAAATACAACTCTTTCACGAGAAGACCTGTTAACCGCTTCGGCTGAAATAGCCAGCATAGGTATGGGTGGGCTAAGTGGTAAACCATTACAACAAACATCAACTAAAACCATTACTGAGATTCATACGCAATTACCAACATTGACACTTATTGGCAGCGGCGGCATATTTACCGCAGCAGATGCAAATGAAAAATTTAACGCCGGTGCAGGTTTGGTGCAGGTTTGGACAGGGTTTATTTATGAAGGTCCGGGCATAGTAAAAAAAATTTTGAAGGCGTCAACATCAAATCAGTCATTAGTTTAGAGACATATTGTGGCGGAACAATATCTTTGACTTTTTAGTAATCCAATCAAAATTATATGGAAGCAATTTTTACCATGGAAAATGTAGTAAGCCTTTTGACACTTACCGTTTTAGAAATAGTGCTGGGTATAGATAACGTAATTTTTGTATCCATCTTAATGGGAAGGATAGAGCAACGTCAACAATTATTAGCAAGACGAATCTGGATGATTGCCGGTATTGCTGTGCGTGTGGGGCTATTGATTGGTATTGGCTGGCTGGTAAAAAACGGTAACAGTGAATTGTTTAACGTTTTTGGCTATGGTTTCAATCTTCGTAACCTTATTATGCTTGCCGGTGGTTTATTCCTGCTTTATAAAACAGTAAAAGAAATTCATGAAAAACTTGAAGGCGATGAAGCAACGCTTGATACTTCTGCAAAGCCGGCTTCGTTTACAAGCATTATTTTCCAGATCGTTCTTATAGATATGGTGTTCTCATTTGATAGCATCATAACTGCTGTGGGCCTTGCTAATGTTGTGTTCATCATGATCATTGCCGTAGTTATTGCCATGTTTATTATGTTCTTCTTTTCACAACGCATCAGTGATTTTATTCATAGGCATCCCACTTTAAAAATGTTGGCGCTTTCGTTTTTATTAATGGTTGGCTTTACTTTATTTTTTGAAGGCCTTGAACCACTTCATCATAAAGAAATACCTAAAGGTTACATTTATGTGGCTATGGCATTTTCATTTGGGGTGGAGCTTTTAAATATGCGGATGAGAAAGAAACACAATGCTAAAAAAATTGAATTGAATGAACCAAGATTGGTTTCAAAAAATCAGCAACCAACGCCTTAAAATTATCAGGACAGCTTTAAAAGAATGGCTGCTGCTATGCCGGCCGTTTCTGTTCTTAGTACTGTATTTCCAAGCGATACAGGCACGAAATGATGTTGTAAAGCATACGCAATTTCTTCTTTTGAAAAATCTCCTTCAGGGCCAATTATAATAATACTGTCATCAACTTTTGGAACAGATTGCAAGACTGTTTTTTCACCGGTGTCGCAATGCGCAATAAGTTTAAGCGTATGCTTAAAGGCAGGCACAGCGGTATTAAAAGCCGTGAGAGGCGTTAATGCTGGCAGCCAGCTTTGGCGGCTTTGCAGCATGGCGCTCACCAAAATATTTTGTAATCTGTCATACCTTACGTTTTGCTTTTCGGTATGATCGCAATGCAAAAGAATAATGTCGTTTATGCCTATTTCGGCAGCCTTTTCAAGGAACCATTCAAAGCGGCTGATATTTTTTATGGGCGAGATACCTATAGATATTTTATGCCCGATTTGTTGTTGATGATGCAGGCGAAGCACCTCAACTTTTGCAGATCTTTTATCGGTATGACTAATTCTGCATTCAGCCGTTTGCCCTTTACCATCAGTGATCATCACCTTTTCATCAACCTGCAAACGAAGCACCTGAACAATATGCTTTGAAGTGTTTTCGCTTAATGATAAAACCGGCTGTGCACCGATAGTTTCCTCAAAAAAAAATGGTATGGGCATTTGTGTATTTAGCCGTAAGATAAATTGTTAGCGGTCTAAAACGGTGTATCCTCGTCATACTCGCTATCATTCATTTTACTGCCTTTCTGAATGTATAATTTGGCGCCGCCTTCCCCGTCCATATCTTTAACAGGCTTCCAGTTGCCACCCGCAGGTAATGGGGCATTATAGCCGAAATCATCTTCAACAAACTTTTGAATATGCAGCAATGCTCTTAATTTAATATTATCAAGCTGGCCATTACGATGCTTGGCAATTCTTACATGCGTTTCGCCTTTATTGCTTTCTCCCGATTCATCGGCTGTGATATCATAATATTCAGGGCGGTAAAGGAACATTACCATATCTGCATCCTGCTCAATCGCACCAGATTCCCTCAAATCGCTCAACTGCGGCATCTTATTACTTTCTTTTCTTTTTTCCACCTCCCTGCTCAACTGGCTTAAAGCGATAATAGGAATTTGTAATTCTTTTGCAAGACCTTTCAAATCCCTGGAAATCCGGCTGATCTCCTGTTCACGGTTACCATTTCTATTCTCATTGGTGCCACTCATCAATTGCAGATAATCTATAATAATCAACCCGACACCATGCTTGCTTTTTAAACGCCGGCATTTTGCTCTTAATTCAAAGATGTTAAGGGCCGCCGTATCATCAATGTGAATGGGCGCTGTGGTTAATCGTTCTATTCCTTTTTTATACAATTGTTTCATCTCGTGGTCTTCTAAACGGCCACGAGAAATTTTCTCAAGCCATATTTCACTTTCGGCGCTTAAAATCCGCTGCACCAACTGGCCTGCACTCATCTCTAACGAAAAGAAAGCCACGGAAGTTGGTTTTGTAGGATGCAGGGCTGCATTACGAGCAAGGTTAAGTGCAAAAGCGGTTTTACCCACAGATGGCCTGGCTGCTAAAATAATAAGATCTGAAGGCTGCCAGCCATAAGTTATCCTGTCGAGAATAGCAAAGCCTGACGGCACACCAGTAATTTCATCCTGCCTTGTTCTCAGGTCTTCAATCCTCGTAACGGTTTCCCTTATAATTGAATTAATCCCTTTAAAATCCCGGCGAAGGTGATTGTTCGTAATCTCAAATAATTTGGTTTCTGATTCATCTAATAGATCAAACACATCCGTGCTGTCTTCGTAAGCATCACCAATGATTTCACCGCTTATCCTTATGAGCTCTCTTTGTATAAATTTTTGAAGTATGATACGGCTGTGCGCTTCAATATTAGCTGAAGACACCACAGCATTTGTAAGCTTTGTAACATAATAAGGCCCACCAATCAGGTCAAGTTCTTCTCTTGTTTTAAGTTCTTCTACAACAGTCAACAAGTCAATGGGAGAATTTTTTTGCTGCAAACCCTGCATCGCCCTAAAAATGCGCTGGTTGGCTTCTACATAAAAACATTCCGGTTTAAGAAGCTCTACAGCAACATCAAAAGCATTTTTTTCAAGCATAATTGCCCCAAGCACTGCCTCTTCCAGCTCTTTGGCCTGCGGTGGCACTTTGCCATACATTAACGTGCTAAAATCCGGGGAACTACCTTTTCTTCTTGTTTTCCGATCTTTATTTAGGTTAGTAAAATCCATGATATAATAGGGCAGTTATAGTTTTAATTTTAGTTGGTCTTCTACAAAAAATCTCAGGGCGGCTAAGGTAACCGACTCTGGTCTATTTAAATAAATTGTTACGGTTTTTAATTTATTAAGATGTTAACCCTCTTTAAAATATAGGTTATCCACGGTTACCTCACAAAGTTGGTAGCATTATTCACAATCTTAAAAAATTTTACCTTTTTTTAGAACAATAATTTTACAAAAAATGTGAACAAGAAAATAATGCATTTCTGTTGATTTATAAATTGGTTTTACGTATACAAAGTATGGCCTAACCCTGGCCAAAACACAAGTTTCAATGTTTACAGGCCTTACAGCTTCTTTGCTTATTTTTGGGCACATTACAAAATAGTTACATGCGGATTAGTTATAATTGGCTGAAAGAGTTTTTAGAAGGATTGCCAAAACCTGAAGAATTAGGCAAAATACTTACGGCCCTGGGTCTTGAAGTTGAAGGCATCGAAAAAATTGAGCAGGTAAAAGGAAATTTGGATGGGCTTATAGCAGGAGAAGTATTGGAGTGCAGCCGGCATCCTGAAGCCGATAAATTACAGGTGACCATAGTAAATATCAATACGGAAGAAAATTTGCAGATTGTTTGTGGTGCAGCAAATGTTGCAAAAGGGCAAAACGTTGTGGTTGCACCTATTGGAACGGTGTTACATACTTTTTCAGGGGATGAAATTAAAATAAGCAAAGCAAAAATCCGGGGAGTGGAAAGCCGCGGAATGATTTGCGCCGAAGATGAAATCGGTATTGGTACAGATCATAATGGGATAATAGTACTACCGCCTGAAACTCCTGTAGGGTATAGAATAGCCGACCTTTATAAACCTGAACAGGACCATGTATTTGAAATAGGCATTACGCCAAACCGCGTTGATGGCATGAGTCACCTGGGCGTTGCCAGGGATCTGATGGCTTATTTTACTTATCATAAACTGCCGGTTACGTACATAAAGAAGCCCGCTGATGTTGTGCCGGCCAATGGCAATAACAACCCAATTGATGTATTGCTTGAAAATGACAAAGACTGCCATCGATACAGTGGCATTACCATCACCGGCATTAAGGTAGCACCAAGCCCGGCCTGGTTAAAATTCAGGCTGAAAGCAGTTGGTGTAAGGCCTGTAAATAATATTGTTGACATTACCAATTACATCCTTTATGAAACCGGCCAGCCCCTGCATGCTTTCGACGCTGATGATATTACCGGGCGACAGGTAAGGGTAAAAAATTTAGCTGCAGAAACACCCTTTATCACACTTGATGAAAAAGAACGAAAGCTTTTCGCAGAAGACCTGATGATATGCGATGGCGACAGCAAACCCATGTGTATTGGTGGTGTATTCGGCGGCATAGGTAGCGGTGTAAAAGAAAAGACGCAAACTATCTTTTTAGAGAGTGCCTGGTTCAACCCTGCTGCCATTAGGAAAACATCTATAAGGCATGAGCTGAGAACAGATGCGGCTGTACGATTCGAGAAAGGTGTTGATATCAGTAAAACAGTGCAGGCTCTTTTAGAAGCGGCAAATATGATCTCGTCTTTAGCGGGAGGTATTGTACTAGGGAATGTAATTGACATTTATCCAAACCAAAGAGAAAAAAAAAGTGTAAGCCTCACGTTTGCCTATTTAAAAAAATTAAGCGGAAAAGTATATGACGCAGAAAATGTTGCCAGTATTTTTAAAAGTCTTGAATTTGACATCATCGCTCAAACGACAGAAAGTATTACGGTAGCTGTGCCGTTGCATAAGCCTGATATAACCTTACCGGCTGATCTTGTTGAAGAGGTTATGCGCATTGATGGGCTGGATAATATCATCATCCCAAAATCAATCACGCTCTCCCCCGCTATTGAAAAATACGTACATGATTCATCCTTACAGGCCAAAGCTGCAGGCTACTTAACAGGCGCAGGCTTTGCGGAGATCTTCACCAATTCTTTAACCAACAGTAAATATTACACAGAGGAGCAATTAAAATCCACGGTTAAAATAATTAATTCCATAAGTGTTGATCTGAATATTATGCGTCCAGGCTTATTGGAAACCGGCCTGGAGTCAGTGGCCTATAATCTTAATAGAAAAAATATTGATCTGAAGCTTTACGAGTTTGGCAAAGGTTACTTTGTTGATGAGGCTGGAAGTTTCGAAGGAAAAAATCAGTTGGGAATTTTTCTTACTGGAAATACTGCAAAACCATCATGGAAAGACAAGGCTGCAAAAACAGATTTGTTCATGCTTAAAGGCATTTGCGATAATATTTTTGCTTTGTGTGGCATTCAGAATTTTGCATGGGAGTCAGCAAAAAATTCACAATTTGAGCATGGTATTTCGGTCAGCTCAAATAGAACTCCTCTTGCAGAAGTTGGACAGATAGCTGGCGGAACTTTAGCGGCTTTTGGTATAAAACAACAGGTGTTATTTGCCAAATTTAATTGGGATCAAATGGTTCAGTTATCAGGAAAAACAACCTTAGTATTTAAAGAAATTCCAAAATTTCCTGAAGTTGAAAGAGATTTGTCTATTGTTGTGAACAAGCAAATTCAGTATGCAGAAATTGAAAATATAGTAACGTCCTGTAAAATAAAAAAACTTAGTAAAACAAGATTGTTTGATGTATTTACCAGTGATAAACTAGGTAACGATAAAAAGGCACTTGCCCTGAGTTTTACTTTTATTGATCATGAAAAAACATTGGTTGATAAAGAGATTGAAAGCATGATGACCAAACTAACCACCGCTTTTGAAAACCAGTTGGGTGCGGAAATAAGAAAATAATTTATAATGGTTGATGAACAGCTAAAGAACATCCGGGAAAAGCTACAACAGGTAGTTCGCAAGCTTGCAGCTTTACAAAAGGAAAACGACTGGCTGAACAAGGAATATCAATCTTTAAAACAAACCAATATTGAAAAGTCTGAAACTATTGAAACGTTACAGGAAAAAATAAGTATTCTGCAGGCCACCACAGGAAATATGGCGCCTGAAGAAAAAACGCAGTTTGAAAAAAAAATTTCGGGTTATGTGAAACAGATAGATAAGTTTATAGGAATGCTAAGCAAATAATATGTCAGATCAACTTATTCCACTTAATATTTTAATAGGAGACAGGACTTACCGCATTAAAAGCCTGGCTAAAGATGAGCAACACATCAGGCAAACACTTAAAATAATCAATGATAAAATAGTTGACTTTAAAACACAATTTGCCGGCAAGGACATGCAGGATTACATTGCTATGGTGTTAATATGGTACGCTACAGACATCACCTCTAAAGAGGCTGGTATTGATGATGAAGCCATAACTAAAATGCTTGATAAAATTGAACAGCAGGTAGATAAGTGTCTTCCTTAGCTTATCGCCGGATACTTACGTCACACTTTTTATTACCTTCGTTGATATTCAACTTTTTGCCAGCTATTATGGTAAAGAGGCTACGTGACGATTGTTTATATTTTTAAATCATTAAATACAGATGGAAGTTTCAGCGATAATTGTAGGAATTATAAGTGTCATCATCGGAATTGTTTTAGGTAAAATCATTTTCTCAAAAAATACGAAGCAGCAGGTTGCAGACGCCAATCAACAGGCAGAAAAAGTTTTGTCTGACGCCAAATTACAGGCAGAAACGCTAAAAAAAGAGAAAATACTTGAAGCCAAAGAAACCTTCGTTCAGTTAAAAGCTGAGCATGACAAAGAGGTTTTTCAGCGAAATCAAAAACTTAATGAAACGGAAAACAGGGCTAAGCAGCGGGAGCAATCCTTTCATCAAAAGGAGCAAAATGTAGAAAAACTTCTAAAAGAGAATGATACAATAAAAGAGACGCTCAATCGCCAGATTGAAGTGGTAAATCAAAAACGGACTGAACTGGAGAAGCACCAGGAAGAGCATATTCGCCGGCTTGAGAAAGTGGCAGGCCTTTCTGCCGAAGAAGCAAAATCACAGCTTGTAGAAAGTCTTAGGCAGGAGGCGCATTCACAGGCATTAATTATTCAGCAGGAAATTATTGATGACGCAAAATTAAAAGCTAACAAAGAAGCCCGTAAACTGATTATACAAACTATTCAGCGTACGGCTGCTGAACAGGCCATTGAAAATGCTATCACGGTTTTTAACCTGGAAAGCGACGAAATTAAAGGTTCTATCATTGGCCGGGAGGGACGAAACATCAGGGCGATAGAAGCAGCCACAGGCGTGGATCTTATTGTAGATGATACTCCCGAGGCCATTATTTTATCTTCATTCGATCCCTTAAGAAGAGAGATAGCACGTCTATCGCTGCAAAGGCTGGTTACAGATGGCAGAATTCACCCGGCAAGAATTGAAGAAGTGGTAGAAAAAACAAGGAAGCAATTAGAGGAGCAAATTATTGAAATAGGTGAACGCACCATTATTGAATTGGGGATTCATGGCCTGCACAAGGAGTTAGTAAGGATTGTTGGTAAAATGCGTTTCCGGTCCTCTTATGGACAAAACCTTTTAATGCATAGCCGGGAAGTGGCTAACCTATGTGGTATAATGGCGGCAGAGTTGGGTATGAATGCAAAACTGGCAAAAAGAGCAGGCCTGTTACATGATATTGGTAAAGTACCTGATGAAGAGACAGAACTAAGCCATGCTTTACTTGGTATGAAGCTGGCTGAAAAATATGGCGAGAACCCTGCTGTGTGTAATGCCATAGGCGCTCACCACGATGAAGTTGAAATGCAATATGTGATTTCCCCTATTGTTCAGGCGTGTGACTCGATGAGTGGCGCAAGACCCGGTGCCAGGAGAGAAATTATGCAGCAATACCTGCAGCGTATAAAAGATCTGGAAAACCTTGCCTTAGCCTATTCTGGCGTTGAAAAAGCTTATGCCATACAGGCCGGGCGGGAGTTAAGGGTAATTGTAGAAGCTGAAAAGGTTAGCGATGCAGACAGTGATAAATTAAGCTTCGAAATTGCGCAGAAAATTCAAACCGAAATGACTTATCCGGGGCAAATTAAGGTTACGGTGATAAGGGAAAAAAGGGCGATAAGTGTTGCCAGGTAATGCCGGGGGATTTGTGAGTCATTTAATTAAAGGGATGAGATCACTTTATCAAAAAAACACCCTACATTTGCACTCCTAAAAATCAGCGCTATGAATGCAATTGCTTTTGTACACGAACAGTTAACTGTAAAAAAACAACTACCTAAATTTAAGGCAGGTGATAATGTAACTGTTAACTATAAAATTCAGGAAGGCGCTAAAGAACGCATTCAAAGTTTTAAAGGAGATGTTATTAAACGCCAGGGCGAAGGTGGAACGGCCACTTTTACGGTGAGAAAGATTAGCGATGGCGTTGGGGTTGAACGGTTATTCCCCTTATTTTCTCCCAATATTGATAGCATACAATTGCACAAAGTAGGTAAGGTAAGCCGCTCAAAGCTGTATTACCTGCGTGAAAGAAGCGGCAAAAGTGCCCGTATCAAAGAAAAAAGAATTAAGTAATCTTAATATTTGTATAAAGAACAAAGCTGGAATTATTTTCAGCTTTTTCTTTTTTAGCTTTATACTGTTATAACATGCAACAATTAACTTGTATGTATTGCGTTGAACAATAAGGTATGATGATGAAAAAAATTATTTTCTCTGCACTGATCATTAGTTTGATTTTTTCTTCCTGTGCAAGGGGCATCAGCCCTTACGAAGCTGCAAATGGCAAGGCCAAATGCAAACGCTATATCAAATGATTTCGTTAATGGTATGAAC
>JANLXV010000551.1:0-5933 GCA_031365305.1 Chitinophagaceae bacterium | reverse complement strand
TACTTCAGTTCATTGAACTGAAAGATGTGCCACATGATAAAGACAACCCAATAGATGTTCTGTTTAAACGCAGGCCGGATATACAACACCTGCAGTTAACCTGTGAAAACACAAATACCATCCTGCCATACATAGATCTTGTGAATGAGATATTGGAATATTATGTAATCAATGGCAATCTTGACCTTTTCAAAGGGCATGACATTACGGAAAGTACAACTACGGCAGACCTGCTGGCTGATCCGCAGTTTGTAATGACGGCAGCTTATGATGAAATTAAAACAAAAGTGTATCCTTATGATCTTCCATTTGATTATCCACTGGAAGCTCTGCGGTTAATTTTTAATGCCTGGGATGTAACACTGCCCGATGCCCTGCAAATATTTCGTGATGCAACATCAGCCGGAAAAGATTTAATAAACCTGAATGCAGAAGAATATAAAATACTTACAGACACCGCCGCTCATAACTTGCCCGAGTATTTTGGCGAACCTGCTGCGGCAACTATTGCCCAATTAAATACGGCCATCTCTAATGGAAAAGTATTTAGCCACCGGGTAAACATCAGTTATGAAGATGTGGTTAATCTTTTGAAAACCGCATTTATTAATCCTGGAATAGTACTGGTGCCATTGTTGGAAAAAACAACAATTCCATTAATCACTCTGCAATCGTTTTATGATGGCGCAACAACTGATGCAGAGCTGGATGCTTTGCTGCCGGCGGATATTGTTGCCGCAGATTACGGGGGCGATGTAAAGCAATGGTTGAAGGACAACCAGCAATTGATTATGCACCTCATTACCTTAACAGATGCAGGCCCGCAAACAAGCGAATGTAATTTTGCTGATGTGCAATTGCGCTTTGCACTGCCTGATAATACCAACAATACCCTGGATGAGCTGGCTTATCATAAGCTTCATCGCTTTATAAGGCTTTGGAAAAAAACCGGCTGGAACCTCGACATCACAAACGAGGTAATGATAGCCCTGACGCCTGTGGCGCCAGCGGATTTAACGCTTGCAAATATTGATGCAACATTTACTACACTGCTGGCTCGACTGGCTAATCTTAAAAAAATAATGGCCCTCTTATCGCTGAGCCATAAAAAAATACAAAGCATACTGGCCCTGTGGAATGAGGAAAAAGATATAGCATTCAGGCAGGAACAATCCGCAAAATTGCTAAAGATGCGTATAGAAGATATGCTGGATTTTTCAACCATTACAGGCATTGACCCGCTTGCTGATGATATGGAACAGGATGAGCCCTCTTTACTTAAATTCATTATAATAACACAGGCTTTAAAACAGGCCTCTTTAAAGATTGCCGATCTTAATTACCTCCTGCGCCATAAAGATGCAACTGGCAAGCTTACACCAACTGATGATAATTTACTGATGCAGGTAAAAGCCATACGGGATAGCTTAAATGCAGTTGAGAAGGAACATGGCATAGCGCCTGATAATGCCGACTTCGCTTTTGCAAAAGCTAAAATGGCGCTTGTGTATGATGCATCTGTCACAGATAATTTTTTTGGCCTGCTTAGTGATAGTAAAACATATACAGTCGCTTTCAATACTATAGAAGAAGGCCTTCCCGTAAAAATTACTTCGGTTGATAGCCGTATAGGTTATGACGCTTTTAAAAAAGTTCTGACATTCAACGGCATTATATCCACGCCGGCCAAAAACGCTTTAGCCGCTGCAGCCGATGCTTTATTAATTGCCGATATGAGCAACATTACTGCTCAAGCCGCCCTCGATGCTTTTAAGGTAGATTTTAAAGCAAAGCTTAATGCACTGGCTGTGTCAGGTAATGATGATCTTACAGCCTTTGGCGCTGATTATCCTGAATTAAAAATTACTTATGATACGGTAAAAGCGCAACCCGACCCTGCGGCGCAAACAACTGCTTTACTTGCAGGCATTATGCCCGAATTAAAATTAAGATTAAAAACAAATGCACTTAAGCAAACCCTAACTGCGCTTGTAAAAGCAGAAGCTGATGTTGTAAATATATTAACGGCAAAAAAAGAAATTCTGCGGGCTGCGAGTGATAATACAAAAGCCCTGGTATACGACTTTTTACAATTAGAAGAAAGCATGTCCTTCAATGCCAATACAACCTATTCGTTTTACATAGATGCCCCCGCAACTGATGATTACCTGATGTATTTGAAAGCGCCGCAAAATACGGTGATTACATTTAGTGTTGATGGTAGTGTCATCATTAATGCGGTTACTGTTGATGCAACAGGAGAAATAAAAAATGCGGTACCACTTAACCTGAAAGCGGGTGAGTTACATATTGCAGAACTGGTGGTTTCTTCGCTTGCTGCCGCCTCTGCCGCCGAATTATTTTGGCGTACAAAAGGCATGGCGAAAACACCCGTCAGCGCAAGCTTCATTACTTCAAAGCAAAATACGGATCATGCAAAATCATCTTTACTGCGCCTGCAAAAAGCAGCCATGCTGCACAGGCTAATGAAGTTTACAACTTATGAGTTGGACTATTTTTCGGCAGACAATACCGGAACTAAAAACTTTTTAAATGAACTTGATACCGATGGCACAATAACCGATGCTGCTCTTCATAATTTATGGCACAAACTTTTTTTACTCATCTTTTTTGCCGGCTTAAAAGCCGGAACAGAGCAGGAAGAAAATACATGGGTACAGGTTTTGAAAGATCCTGAAATAAAAAATTTACAAGGCAATAGTCTATTACTTGCTACCACCAACTGGAAGAAAACTGATCTTGATGCTGTGCTGGCGCATTTCACTTTTACAACGGCTAATCTTTCACAACTCAGTACATTAAAAAAAGTAGTGGCTGCTATGAACCTGGTAACTACGATTGATTATCCGGCTGCAGATGTTATTTCCTGGTCCGTAGCTGCGCCAACATTGGCTTTGATCAATACCATAAAACAAAACATAAAAGATAAAACAGATGAGGCTGCCTGGCTGCTAACTATGCAAACCATAAGCGATACTTTACGAAACAAGCAAAGAGATGCACTGGTTAGTTATGTGCTCTACCATAAAAAACCTTCGCCGGAAGTAAACACTGCTGATAAATTATATGAATACTTTTTAATAGATGTGCAGATGGATGCCTGCATGAAAACCTCACGCATCCGGCAGGCTTTATCAACTGTACAATTATTTATTCACCGCTCGCTGATGAACCTGGAACCTGCTGTAGCACCAGCTTCTATAAAAGCTGAGCAGTGGCAATGGATGCAGCGCTATCGGGTATGGGAAGCTAACCGTAAAGTATTTCTTTATCCTGAAAACTGGCTGGAGCCTGAGTTACGTGACAATAAATCTTCCTTCTTTAAAGAACTGGAAGGGGAATTATTACAAACTGATATTAATGATGAACTGGCAGAACTTGCCTTTTTAAATTATCTGAAAAAGCTGGATGATATTGCCCGCCTGGAAATTGTGGGCATGTACGTTGAAGAAAGAGAAAAGGGTAATCAGAATGATGACATCCTGCATGTGTTCGGCAGAACCAATGGCAGCACCCGTCAATATTTTTACAGGAGATATGAATATGGTTACTGGACACCGTGGGAAAAAGTAACCTTGAATATAGAAGGGCAACACCTCTTCCCGGTGATCTGGAAAAAAAGATTATTTGTGTTTTGGCTCAGCGTTGCAGAAAAAGCCGAAGAGGTTGATAAAACAAAGGATCTTGTAGAAATAAGCAAAGATGAATGGGGCGAGCATTCTAAGATAAGAGTTGAGATAAGTATGTGCTGGGGTGAATATTACAAAGGCAAATGGACCTCACCAAAATCTACAGAGTTTCATGATCCCATAATTATTGGTAACCTGCCCCGCTTTGCGCCGCACAAGCTTTTATTGTTTGTACGAAAAGAAAAAAATCCGCCATTATCTGAGCGTTTAATTTTTTATATGCGATACGAAAGTGCAGCCGCCGACAATAACAAAAAGTTCACCATTACCTACACCAGTAAAAATGCTCCGCCGGTTGTTGAAGAGATTAATGATGAAGCGCTGAGTAAACTATACGACTTCAACTATATCCTGTACAGGCGGGCTTATCAAAGCTCTCCTTCCGCCACTATGTTAAACACAAATAATATTATCGTGCCACGCACAAAGGAGCTAAGGTTAATGATAAAACAGCCCTTTAATGCATCTGACGAATTTATCACAGAAAAGCTGATAACGAAGACGAATAACTTATTTGATGGTTTTAAAATATTCTCTTTACAACATAGCATCGAAAATCAATGGGAGGCGCCCATATTTTATGAGGATGAGCAGAGCACTTTTTTTATAAAGCCTGATGAAGATATCACCATCCCGCTCTGGCGCTATAATGATTATTACGATCTTGGCGTGTACAAAAAATTTACACCTGAACTGGAGATTCCGCCACTGGTTGAAAAACCAATACCAAAATGGCCGCCTAAGGGAATGGTGATGGATCAAGAAGATCTGGTGACCAACCCATGGGAGATTAACGACTCAATCGTTAATAAAAATACCAACTATAAAAACGTGATGGTGTCTGATAAACCCTTTGTTTCAGGGGATGCGAAGTTTGGTGTGGGTGGAAAGATCGGTGGGGAACAATTCAATCTTTAAAATATTAAAGAATGGCACCGTGATTTATTCACTACTCATCAAATGACTATTAACTCAAACTAAAATTATTGATCATGTTATCAAAGACAAATTTTCATGCATATAGTGTTGAGCAGGAATATAAATCTCTTGCTGCCGACCATTGGATCATTCAAAAGAGATCTAAAAGGGTGGTGGATTACAGGTTCTTTGCCCATTACCACCCTTATACAGAAGAGCTGATAGAAAAATTAAATACGGATGGCCTTGTTGCCATGCTGGATGTAAACTATCTGGCAAAGCTTAAAGAAAATCTCACTTCTTTTTATACACCCGGCAGTGTTGTCGTAAACCCTTTTCCTAAAAATGAAATTGATGTAAGTGATGATGGCCCTTATGCAGTTTACAACTGGGAATTATTTTTTCATGCGCCGCTTTCTATTGCTACACAATTAAGCAAGAACCAGCGGTTTGCCGAAGCGCAGCGTTGGTTTCATTTTATTTTTGACCCTACCAGCAATGATAAAACCATAGAACCGCCGCAGCGTTTCTGGAAATTTCTTCGCTTCAGGCAGGAAACAAAAACGCAGTTTATACAGGAAATGATGGTAGAATTGGCAAAGGCTGAAGACTCCGAATTAAAACAACGTATTGAAAAAAGCATACAGGCCTGGCGGGATAAACCTTTTCAGCCGCATGTAATTGCAAGAGGTCGCTACTTAGCCTACCAATTGAATGTGGTGATGAAATATTTAGATAACCTGATCAGTTGGGGGGATAGCCTTTTTAGGCAGGATACAATAGAAACTTTAAACGAAGCCACGCAAGTGTATGTTCTGGCTGCAAACATTCTGGGCTACAAGCCGCAAAAAGTTCCGCCCCGCGGTAAGAAATCTCCTAAAACTTATGCGCAGTTAAAAGAGGCAGGTATTGATAAATTTGGTAATACTTTAATTGAGATGGAAAATGATTTCCCTTTCAATACATCTCCTACTTCCACAGCCGCTGTTGAAGAGGGCGGTATAAATGCTGTGTTTGGCATAGCCCGTACATTGTATTTCTGCATTCCTCAAAATGACAAATTACTCAGCTACTGGGATACTGTGGCAGACAGGCTTTTCAAAATTCGCCATTGCATGAATATTGAAGGTGTGGTAAGGCAACTGCCGTTGTTTGAGCCACCCATTGATCCGGGCATGTTGGTAAAGGCTGTGGCTGCCGGTATGGATATAGGCAGTATTATTAATAACATAAATCAGCCTGTATCTAATATCCGGGGACAATTGCTATTACAAAAGGCTATGGAAATTTGCAGTGAAGTAAAAT
>JANLXV010000539.1:0-4330 GCA_031365305.1 Chitinophagaceae bacterium | reverse complement strand
TAGGGATTTATAGGGGATCAGGTGAAGTTAGAGAAGGCCTTGTTCAGGAAATATTGACCCAGATACCTGAAGAAAAAATTTTATGGGAAGCGCCTCAAAAGGCCCAGCAGTTATACTTTTTGGAACTGATTGGATGTAATGTTAATCTTGGCAATATTGCCCCTTCAGAAGTAATTCCGTTGGAAGCTATGAGAATTGGTTTAAGAGGCGATACCTTCAGTTTATATTTAAATAAATGACTGGCTTGGAAAAGCTCTACGGATTGATCGGGTTTCCGCTTGGACATTCTTTTTCAGAGAAATATTTTACTACCAAATTTGAAAAGGAAGGCATTACAAATGTTCACTACAAGCTGTTTCCTATTGAACACATTGATGATCTTCGGCAAATAATTGATAAAAATCCCGGCTTATCAGGGTTAAATGTAACTATCCCGTATAAACAAGCTGTTTTAAAATTTGCTTCGCATTTATCAGCAGATGTAAAAGATATTGGTGCAGCCAATACTCTAAAATTTACCTCCAACCGGGTTGAGGCGTATAATACCGATGTTATTGGGTTTGAAAGGTCTCTTGCAATTGAATTAAAACCTTTTCATAAAAAAGCGCTTATTCTCGGCACAGGCGGATCATCCAATGCTGTTCAGTTTGTTTGTAGAAAAATAGGCATTGAATATTCTTTGGTGAGCCGAAATAGATCAGAAAAAGCAATAAGCTATGCGGAAATAAATGCTGATATTTTAAATGATCATTTGATTGTAATAAATACTACGCCGTTGGGAACGTTTCCTGATACGGCAACGTTCCCGCCCATACCATATTCTTTCATAACAGGCAGGCATTATTGTTTCGACCTGGTATATAATCCACCTAAAACAATATTTTTAGCAAAAGCCGCTGAAAGGGGTGCAACGATAAAAAATGGTTATGACATGCTTGTTATTCAAGCAGAAGAAAGTTGGAAAATATGGAATGCTTAAAATGTAGCAAGTGATGCTTTAAAATCAGCGGGCAATTTAGCTACTCTTTTTAAATTATAATTATAACCAACTTGTGATGTCTTTGCTTCTGCAATAATTTGGAATATATTTTCTCTTTTTGCTGAAAGGTGGTAATACAGATTAAAAGAAGTGTTAGTTATATTTTCTGCACTTATTTCAATATTAATAATGTCGCCGTAAAAAGCTTCTTTTTTAAAGATGACCTGGAGGTCAGCCATAATCAGGCCTATACCATCAGCATTTAATTCAGCGAAACCTTTTGCTGCAAGAAACCGGACTCTTGCCTCGTGCAAAATAGATACAAAAGCATCGTTGCCTACATGGTTACCATAATTCAAATCTGTTATTCTTACAGGAATGGTACAGGAAAAAGAAAATTTTTCCGGCATATCAAACTTTAACCTCTTCATGCTAATTGTCAGAATTGTTTCGATCGGTCAATGCCTCGGTGAGATCTGCGATGTCTAAAAAATTAGATGTGGTTGGTGTTACGGGGTTTGCCAACATCCTCGCTTTCCACTTATTTACTTTGGCATTCCAAACAGTTCTGCCTGGATATTGATTATCAGAAGACACAATTAAGCTGGCCGCTTTTGAAGAGATTTTTACAGGATTACCATCAACATTTGCAATAGTTATGTATTTAGCATTGTTGATATTTTCCCTAATAGGTTTTGATGGATTATCGTTACTGCCTGCCAAAATATTTTTATCAGGAGAAGAAAACGTAGCCATATTTTTTTCAAGACTGTTTGTGTTAGTCTTTGCAATTTGCATTGCTGGGTTTCTCTTATTAATAAAAAATATTGCACCAAAAATTATGATGACTAAAGCTGCAGCTATGGGAAGGAAGTAACGGCTGATTTTTCGTGAACTTGAATTAGATGAAGTTGTATTATTGATACCGTGCATGATAGTATCCCAGCTATCATCAGGAGCCTCTACAGCATAGTTTAATAATTTATCTTTAAGCTTATCCATTTTCTTTTTTTAGCACCTGGCTGGTTTCAATTATTTTTTTCAAAACCGATTTTGCCCTTGCCAACTGCGATTTACTCGTGCCCTCATTTATGCCTAACAATTCAGCAATTTCTTTATGAGAATAGCCTTCAATTACATGAAGATTAAAAACAGTTTTATAGCCCGGAGACAGTTGATTGATTATAGCAAGAATATCTCTTTCTGCAAGGCGGTGTAAAACATTGATATCCTCATCTTCAATTTGTTCGTCTGAATGATTGGTTACACGTGTAAGATATTTGCGCTTCCTGTAATGCTCAATTGAAGTATTTACAAAAATCCGTCTAAGCCAGCCCTCAAACGACCCTTCGCTTCTAAATTTTGAAAGATTTTTAAACACTTTTATAAAACCTTCCTGCAATACATCCTTTGCATCATCTCCATCTTCTGTATATCTCAGGCATACACCATGCATTTTTGCGGAATACTTATCATATAGTAAACGCTGAAAATGCCTGTCATTTCTAACGCATCCCTCAATTAAGTCGTTATCATTTAAATTATCGTTGCGTAGTTGGCTCAAAACAGCTATTTATATTTTCCGGGAAAAGACTTTGTTATAAAAGAGATCAGGCTTCCGATGGCTTTTTTCCGGTGACTAAAGATATTCTTTTCATCTAAAGTCATCTCGGCGAATGTATTGCCAGACCCATCCGGCACAAATACCGGATCATAACCAAATCCGTTAATACCAGTACACTTAGCAAGAATGATGCCCTCGCATGTTCCTTCAAATAAATAGGCTTTGCCGGCTATTATTAACGAAGCAACTGTTTTAAAATAAGCCTTCCTGTTTTCAACATCTTCCATTTTAGCCAAGAGTTTGACAACATTCCCTGCATACCCGGAACCATCCGCATATCTTGCACTCTTAACACCAGGTTCGCCATAAAGTGATTCAACAAATAAGCCTGTATCCTCGCTAAAGCAATCATTTTGCGTTAAGGTGTAAATTGTTTTTGACTTTTTATATGCATTTTCTTCAAGTGTATCAAAGGGTTCCGGAATGTCTATAGAAATACCGGCCTCATGTAAAGTTTTAAAAGTGAATTGGTTGTTTACAAATGATCTTATCTCTTCTGCTTTATTTAAATTATTAGAGGCGAAAATTAATTGGGGCATAACTACACGTCAAAAAGTTTACGAAGTACTGACCAAAATTGTTTTTTTAAAGGGATGTCGGTTTCTAAATCATCAAGTGCCGGGGAAATTAAAAGCTTATAATTGGTAGTCTGTATTACAGATAAATCAAGCACATCACTTTGAAGCATTAATTCCCGGGGCTGTATTGCAAATGCAAGGATTATTTCAGGCGAAAATTTAGAAAGCAACTCATTAAAAGTTGCAGTCCGTTCAGCATGGTGATTGACAATAGCAACATCTTCAAGCATGAGTTTACAGGCAGATAATATATCAAGGAGAAATTGTAATTGTTTATCAGGAATGAATGGTGCATCTGTGTATCGAACTATAATAGTGATCTTCTTTTTATTATCTCCTAAGTAGGGAATAGAAAATTTTGGAACATTGCTATTAGAGCCAATATCGTACAATACGTTTCTATACAGATCACAAATTAATGGCGGCGGTAAATGGTTATCAAAACTCATAGGCCAATGAACAGGGATAAATTTTGTTTCTTTGCATTAAAATTAGTGATATGATTGTTTCAGAAGCGTTTAAAGTTACTAAGGCTGAAAGTAGTAAGCTAAATGAGTTGAACCTGGAAGATTTGCCATTTGGCAGATATTTTACGGATCACATGCTTGAAGTGGACTTTGAAGATGGCGAGTGGAAAGCTGTTGAAATAAAACCTTACCAGCCACTATTATTTTCTCCATCCCTTGCGGCATTGCATTATGGGCAGGCCATATTTGAAGGAATAAAGGCGTATAAAAATGAAAAAGATGAAGCTTTTATTTTCAGGCCGCATGATAATTTTAAAAGATTTAATACATCAGCTATAAGGATGCAAATGCCGCCTGTACCTGAAGAAATTTTTATTGATGGGTTAAAGCAGCTTATTGCTCTTGATAAAAACTGGATACCAAATAAAGATGATCATTCTTTATACATCAGGCCGGTAATGTTTAGTACAGATGAAATGATTGGTGTTAGACCAAGTGAAAAATATAAATTTATTATAATACTTAGTCCGACAGGTCCATATTACATTACTCCAATGAAAATTTATGTAGAAGAAAAGTATGTTAGAGCTGTTGAAGGTGGGGTAGGATATGTGAAAAATGCGGGAAATTATGGAGCTGCAATGTTTCCCACAGCGGAAGCAAGAAAAAAAGGTTATGATCA
>JANLXV010000505.1:0-2888 GCA_031365305.1 Chitinophagaceae bacterium | reverse complement strand
TGATCGCAGATCTTAAAGAGAGAGGATTGGAACATAGCCAGATACATGAAAATCTTTTTGATAATTTTTTGGAAAGCAGGTTTCGTTTTTTTGGTCATGTACTGCTTAACCGCATGGAGATATTTTATGAATACAATACAGCCCTCATCGCTATACCGCAGGCTGACCTTATAAAATTTAATGTAAAAACAGGGGATACAGAAGGATTGGTTAATTTTCCATTAAGTATCCATGGAATAAAACTGGCATCAATAATTATCGACAGGGGAGATGAGCGTAAAAGCTCCTTCCGCAGCAAAGATGGATTTGATGTAAATACTTTTGCCAGGAAATACTTTAATGGCGGCGGCCACTTTAATGCAGCCGGTGGAAAGAATGCTGAACCGTTGGAAGAAGTTGTAAAGCGCTTTAAGGTTGCCATCCACGACAACAGGCATGAATTAAGTAGTTATAAATTTTAAATAAAAAAATAAACATGAACAGATCACTTTATTTGATTGCAGCTATAGTTATAATGGCAGCAGGTTGCAAGAGCAAAGATTTTACAAAAACAAAAACAGGATTAGAGTATAGCACATTTGGCGGTGATGGCGCCCAGATAAAATATCGCAATGCTGTAAAATTTACAGTTGTAAGTTATTATGCTGATTCTTTATTGCGCACGCCTTACGATTCATTACCGCAATTTATTGATGTAGATTCTTCGAGGCTTCCGCCAGATTATGTCAAAATATTTTTACAGGCAAAAAAAGGTGATAGCATTATTACAAGAATGCTGGTTGATAGCGCCATGAAACTTGGCCAGGTTCCGCCTTATGCTCAAAAAGGGAAATTCCTTGGTTTTAGAATGAAAATTTGGGATGTAATAGCTGACTCTGCGGTGGCTGTAAAGCAAAAGGCGGATGCCGTTACCAATATGATGAAAGCCGATTCTTTATTAAGATTGAAGCAACAGACTATTGATGATAATATTTTAACCCAAAGGCTTACGAAAGATGGCGTTACCTCAACCAAAACTGCCAAGGGAGTGTATGTTGAGATCACCAATCCCGGCACAGGTGAAGCCATTGATTCGGGTAAAGCGGTTACGGTTAATTATAAGGGCATGACGCTTGATGGAAAAATATTTGATCAGAGCTATGATTCTGCCGGAAATCCGACAAAACCTTATACGCTTGTTATTGGGCAACGCGGTGCCATTGAAGGTTGGGATGATGGTTTAAGGTTATTTAAGAAAGGTGGTTCTGGCAGGTTGTTCGTTCCCTCAGGTTTAGCTTATGGCCCACGCGGTGCCGGTGCTGATATCGCTCCGAACTCACCGTTAATTTTTGAAGTGCAAATTGTTGATGTGAGCAGCGGGGAAGCCTATCGCAAAAAAATGATGGCAGAAAGGCAAAAGATGATGATGCAGCAACAAATGCAACAGCAAATGCAGCAGCAACAAAATCCGCAGGCTGATCAGCCTAAATAGGCACTGGGTCATTGGTCAGTAGTCAGTAAGTCATTGGTCATTAGTCAATAAGCTAATGGTCATTAGTGAATAAGTTTTAAAGAGAAGTTGTAGAAATATGGCTTCTCTTTTTTATGGCTTCAAATTTTCAATTTTTAATGACCAACTGACTCAATGACCAATGACTTGCTGACTATTGACTTTCTTCAACCTTGCCACAAAGTATGATCGCTTCTTTAGCTGCTTTTACATCATGTGTTCTGATAATATTTGCGCCGTTTTGTAACGCCAGTGTATGTAAAACAGTAGAACCATTTAAAGCGTCGTCAACAGAAATATTCAAAGTTTTATAAACAGTTGATTTTCTTGAAAGACCTGCCAGCAAAGGCTTTTGGAGCATTTTTAATTCCCGCAGATGTTTGAGTAAAGTAAAATTATCCGCTGCGTTTTTACTAAAACCAAAACCCGGATCAATAATAACGTCCATTATGCCGGCAGCTTTGCCGGCATCAATTCTTTCAATAAAATAATCAATTACTTCCAATGTAATATTGCTGTACCGGGGCTTATCATGCATGTTTGCCAATGAGGTATTGTTGTGCATACAGATGTAAGGCACTTTGTATTTTGCCACCGTCTCCAGCATGTCTTTATCATACCATCCGCCGCCGATATCATTCACAACAGATGCGCCAGCTTCAATCGCCTGTCTTGCTACATAAGCATGGTAGGTATCTATAGAGATCAATGTATCCGGCAAGGCTTTCATTATTTGTTCAATGGCAGGCAAAACTCTTGCTGCTTCTTCACCGGCGCTTATTCTTTCGCTTCCGGGGCGTGTACTTTGCCCGCCAATATCAATAAACGCAGCACCATCGTACAACATCTTTTCAACTCTGGCTATCAAATCAGGTGTGTTCTCAGCCCTGCTGCCACTGTAAAAACTATCAGGCGTAATGTTGAGGATGCCCATTACAACTGGCTCGTGCAATACAAATAATTTGCCCCTGCAGTTTAAAGTGTACATACACCGTTTTAATTTATTTTTGAGGCTTATATGCCTTTAGATGATAACTATGCAAAGTAACACCGCTATACAGTATGATGACGCAATTGACCATTGCAGGCAAATCTTTTTAAAGAAAACTAAAGATTATGGCACATCATGGAGGGTATACAGAACCACATCTGTAGCTGACCAGATATATATAAAGGCAAAACGAATACGAAACATACAGGAGATAGGAAGCCAGATGATAAGCGATAATGTTGAAAGTGAATTTAAAGGCATTTTAAATTATTCAATTGTCGGCTTAATGCAGCTTGATTTGGGTAATGATGATATAGAAAATATTCCTGTTGAGAAAGTTGAAAACATGTATAATGAAAAAGTGCAGATAGCGAAGGTGTTGATGCAAAATAAAAATCATGATTATGG
>JANLXV010000478.1:0-2324 GCA_031365305.1 Chitinophagaceae bacterium | reverse complement strand
CTGGATTTTTTTTCTTTCAGGGCGCTTTTTTTAGTTTTTTTTAGCTCGGAGTTATTATCGCCCATTCGTATTTGCCTGTCTTTATAGCGAATAGTAAATGCATTGGCACCCATCGTTGAAAAGCTTTCTTCCAGGCTTTGATTCATAGCCTGGATTGCAGTAATAATGCCTATAAGAGCCATGATACCAAATGCAATAATTGCAACTGTTATGCCGGTACGGAGCCTGTTACCTTTTACAGTTCTGAAGGCGAGAGAAAATGTATCGCTTGTTCTCATATAACAGTAGAAAAAAATTAGAAGGTAAAAGGTACAGAAAAAAGCCTAATAGTAAAGCCAGTCTACAATTAACCCCGGCATAATGCCAAGTAAAATAAGTATGGCAGCAGTAAATATGAGTAGCCATTTAAACCTTTTCGAAACCGGGACTGTAAGTATTGTGTTCGCTGTTACTGCCTGTTTAAAATACATGGCTTGTATGATCCTGAAATAATAATACGCACTTACGGCTGCACATAACACCGCAAAAATTACCAGCCAAAACTGGTGGCCTGTTTTTAATGCTGCAAGCAACATATAAAACTTAGCCGTAAACCCGGCAGTTAATGGTATGCCGGTTAGTGACAGGAGAAAAATAGTAGCGGTGAATGCCAACACAGGTTGTTGGTTACCCAGGCCATTAAACCCTTCAATAGTAAAATCGTTCATTTTTACTACTATAGCGAAAAGGCCTATGGATGCCAGGGAATAGGCTGCAGAATACAACAATAACCCTTCGTTGGCGGTTGTGTTTAATGCAAATACAGCCAGCAGCATAAAACCAGCCTGGGCAATACTTGAATAAGCCAGCATGCGCTTTACACTCTGTTGAAAAACGGCTGTAAAATTTCCTATAAACAATGTGGCAGTAACAAGTATCACTACTAAAGGTTGCCATTGCAGATGCGCTGTAACATAAGACGTTTTAAACAAGCGTAGGAATGTAACAAACCCGGCTACTTTAACTATTGTAGCCATAAAAGATGTAAACACTGTAGGTGCGCCATCATATACATCCGGCGTCCAGAAATGGAATGGTGCCGCCGAAACTTTAAAAGAAAGGGCCACAACCATTAGTACCAGCCCTACCGAAATCATTACAGGGATATTTATGTTATTTAACTGTACGGCTTCAATATTGAAAGACGCCAGAGCATTGCCACCATACAAAAATGCTATACCCATCAGCATTATACCCGTGGAGAACGAGCCCATCAAAAAATATTTTAAAGCAGCCTCATTGCTCCGCAAATTATTTTTATCGCTACCTGTAAGAATGTACAACGGGATAGACATTATTTCGATACCCAGGAATAACATTAATAAAGTATTGAAAGAAGAACTGATGGAAACCCCACAAAGCACAAAAAATATCAAAGCAAAATATTCTGAAACGTTCGAGCCTACTTTCTCTATATCTCTGCCATTCAATAAAAAATATAAAAGTGTACAGCCAAATGCTATTGTATTAAAAAGCAGCCCAAACTTATCAAACCTAAGCATGGCATGTACATCAATATTGAATAATGGATACCCAAAAAATTCAGCGATGTTTGCAGCCAGCACAATAACAATTCCTGCTATGGCCCAATATTTAGGTGCAGCATGTGTTTTAAACAATACGCTGCCAAACATCATTACCACACCCCATATTGCTGTTAAAATTATTGCGCTCATTATAACAAATTCGAATAGCTTTTAATTGCGAGTTTCTCTACAAAAATTCAATTCATTATTTTACGTCAGCAGCCACAGGCGCCGAAAGTTTTAAAACATTTGATACTGTGCTTTCCGTAAGCTTTATCATAGGTTTTGGATAAACGCCTAAAACAAATATGAAAACAACAATTACTGATAAGGACAACTTTTGTTTTAAAGTAACCTGCGACACTACTTTGGTATAAATATTATCGTTCCCAAAAAATACTTTTTGAATCATATTTAAAGTATACACTGCAGAAAGTATGATGCTTATGCCGGCAACAGCCGCATACCACGGATTAAATTCATAAAGCCCTGTAAACATGGCAAACTCACCAACAAAAGCGTTGGTTAGCGGTAAGGCAATATTTGCCAGGCAGATGATCACAAAAAAGATCGCAAGCAATGGCGTGTGTTGTGCAAGCCCGCCAAGTTCAGAAAGCTTTCTTATGCCTGTATGTTTTTCAATAATATCCACCACTATCCATAAACCAATTACATTAATACCGTGGTTAAACATTTGAACCATCACACCCGTAAGACCTGTATTATTTAAAGCGAACATCGCAGCACACATCAGCCCAA
>JANLXV010000470.1:0-9321 GCA_031365305.1 Chitinophagaceae bacterium | reverse complement strand
GTTGATGCAAGAAATGGTGTGGTTGAGCAAACCCGCCGTCATTCTATCATTGCATCGCTATTAAATATTCCGCATGTTGTTGTGGCTATTAATAAGATGGATTTGGTAGAGTATTCGCAGGATGTTTACAACAACATTATTATAGATTATGCAGAAGTGGCCAAATCATTAGGCTTAAAAGATATTACTTATATACCCATCAGTGCATTGGACGGCGATAACATTGTAGATAAGTCTGAAAAGTTTGTCTGGTATGAAGGCGAACCTCTATTACACCTTCTTGAAAACGTAACATTGCAATCCGATATTAATTTAACGGATGCAAGATTCCCGGTGCAATATGTGATAAGGCCGCAGGTAGATGAGTTGCATGATTACAGGGGTTATGCCGGGAAGATCATTAGCGGTATTTATAAGAAAGGTGATAAGGTAAGTATTCAGCCTTCGGGTATTCAAACAACCATCAAAGCGATAGAAATTAACGGCGAAGAAATAGCCGAAGCTTATGCGCCGCAAAGCGTTGTACTTCATCTTGAAGATGATGTTGATGTAAGCCGTGGAGACATTATTGTACATACCAATAACCAGCCATCTGTTGAACAGGAATTTGATGTATTGCTTTGCTGGATGGGCAACAAGCCATTAATTGAAGGCAATAAATATTTGCTGCAATTAAATTCAAGAGTAGTAAAAAGCGTGGTGAAGCAGGTTAACTATAGTCTTGACGTGAACACACTCGAAAAGAATTATTTGCCGGGTAACGTACAATTGAATGACATTATAAGCGCCACTATAAAAACAGCAAGTCCGTTAGCTTTTGATTCTTATAAAAAATTGCGTGAAAACGGCGGAGCGATTTTGATTGACGAAACCAGTTGCGTAACCGTTGGGGCGTGTATGATACAATAAATAGTCAATGATCATTAAGTCATTGGTCATTGAATTGAGTGTTGAATATTGATTATTGAATATTTCATTTAACCGGAATAAAATTTTTAACCAATGACTATTGACTCACTGACTAATGACTCAATGACTTAATGACCAATGACTATTAATGACCATATTGGCAAAGTATTTTTAACCGGCGCCGGCCCAGGAGATCCTGAGTTGATCACACTCAAGGCGCAACGTGCCATTCAAAAAGCAGATGTTATTTTAACAGACAGGTTAGTAAGTGATGATATTATTAGTCAGAATGCGAACGTAAATGCCGAGATTATTCATGTAGGTAAACAATGCAGAACGGGTTTTTCCACGCCACAACAAACCATAAATGAGTTGCTGGTATATTATGCCTTTCAGGGTAAAAATGTGGTTCGCCTTAAAGGTGGCGATGTATCCATCTTTTCAAACATATTAGATGAGCTTGAAACGCTGGTTAGTCATAATATTCCTTATGAAATTATCCCGGGTATAACCGCAGCCATGGGTGCTGCGGCTTATGCAGGCATCCCTTTAACGGCCCGTGGCCACAGCACTGCGGTACGTTTTCTCACTTATTATAAATCTGATGTTGTAAGCGATACTTACTGGCAGGAGCTGGCTGAAACTAATGATACATTGGTGTTTTATATGTCTGTGGAAACATTACCGGTTATTGTAAAAAAACTTCTACAGAATGGTGTTGATGAAGAAAAGAAAATGGCTATAATTCAGCAAGCCACAACGCCGATGCAACATATTGAAACATTAAGATTAAAGGATTATGTTTCGGAAGAACATGAAGGATTGATATCACCTTCACTGATTATTATCGGAAATGTTGTAAACCTTTACCAGCATTTCGGATGGTTGAATAATTGTAATTCAGGGCATGAATATTTCAAAACAATTGATCAACCTGTTCATGAGAGCCGGTTGATTGCATAAAATAATTATTATACATTAAAAAAACGCTGCCAGGTCTCAATTAGGTTTGGGGTAAGGTTTAAAACAATGCTGGAAGACAATAAATTTCTCTCTCTTCAAAAGCTGGTAAACAGTTTTACCCCGGATGAATTGCTCTGGGCCAACGGTTATTTGAATGGCCTTGTCGCATCAAAAACTGAACGAAAGACTGCGGCAATTTTAAAGTCAGGTGTAAATAAATTTACCATAGCTTATGGTACGGAAACCGGCAACTCAAAAAAACTGGCTACAGAATTTGCAGCAAGAGCAAAAAAACATGGCCTCAATGCAAAGGTTCAAAGTCTTGATCAATACAGGCTTAACGACCTGCAGAAAGAAGATTATTTTTTGGCAGTGATAAGTACACATGGCGATGGCGAGCCACCAGCGGCCGCTAAAAAATTTTATGACCACGTACATCAAAATGGCTTTAAACTTGACAAATTAAAATACGGTGTATTGGCCCTTGGCGATTCTGCTTACCCGTTGTTTTGTAAAGCCGGTGAAGATGTAGATGCGCAATTAGATAAATTGGGTGGTAAGCGAATTGTACCACTGCAAAAATGTGATCTTGATTATGATGAAGAAGCCGGCGCATGGATTGATGAAGTATTTAAATCTTTATCTAACCACGATCAGCCTGCTGAGATTAAAGCGCCTGTTGTAAAAAAATCTACCGGCAAAAAAATATTTACAGGAGAGATTTTATCGCACATCAATTTAAATGACAGGGGCAGTAATAAGGAAACCTATCACATAGAAATAAGTGCCGAAGATGTAAGTTATAAACCCGGCGATTCTATTGGCATCGTTCCGCCAAATCCTTCCCATATTGTTGAAGAAATTATAGCTGTATGTGCAATTGATCATAATATTAATATTGAATATAAAGGCGAGTTAGTCCCGGTTGTTGATCTCCTTTCAAAAAAATTGAACATCATTCATTTGCCTGAACGGGTTATTAAACATTATGCCGCCATTGTAAAGCAGGATATACCGGCAAGCAAAATTGACCTGCTTGATCTTCTTAAAATATATCCTGTTGCAGATGAAGACCAGTTTTTGGAAGTCATTAAAATACTGGAACCTACCACGCCGAGATTGTATTCTATAGCTTCTTCGCCTGAAGCGCATAGTGGCGAAATTCATATTACTGTTGCGAAGAATACCTTCATGGCAAATGATGAACTGAAGAATGGTTTAGCCTCTGATTTTTTATCAAAACTTTCTGCGGAGAATCAACTACAATTTTATATCAACCCCAATAACCAGTTCAGGCTGCCAGATGAAGATAGAGGAGTGATCATGATTGGGCCTGGTACCGGCATAGCTCCTTTCCGTTCTTTTGTTGCTGAAAGAGACGCGGTGGGCGCTACAGGAAAGAACTGGCTTTTCTTTGGTGAACAACATTTCAATTCTGATTTTTTATATCAAACAGAAATACAAAGCTGGTGCGAAACCGGTGTACTCACAAAAGTAAACACAGCCTTCTCCCGTGACCAGGCACAGAAGGTTTATGTGCAGGATAAGATGTGGCAACATGGCGCTGAATTTTTTGAATGGTTGCAGGCAGGCAGTTACTTGTATGTGTGCGGCAGCAAGTACCCAATGAGTACCGATGTGGAAGCAACTATACTTAAAATAGTAGAACATTTTGGTGAGAGAACAAAAGAAGAAGCGCAGGAATATCTTGATGCGATGAAAGAAGAAGGTCGTTATGTACTGGATGTGTATTAATTATAAAATTTATAACGCCAGTATATAGAATGGATTCAAATTTCAATTATATAAAACGATAGACTAAAAAACTAACAACTTATTTAGCGAGCTCTAAAGCTCCTCTCCACCGGAGAAGGGTTGGGGTGAGGCTTTTAAAAAAAACTCATGTCTGCAAACAATTTATCGCCCATTGAAAAAATAAAAGTTGATAGCGACGGCCTGCGTGGTACCATTAAAGAAAGCCTGCAGGATGAAGTGACCGGCGCTATACGTGAAGATGACCAGGCGCTCATCAAGTTTCATGGCATGTATCAACAGGATGACCGCGACCGCAGGGAAGAAAGAGCCGAAAAAAAATTAGACCGTTTATATTCTTTCATGATAAGGCTGCGCCTGCCGGGAGGCCTTATCAAACCTGAGCAATGGATAGCTATGCATCATATCGCCGGTGAAAATTCAACCGGTGTAATCAAGATCACAACACGGCAAACAGTACAGTTGCACGGCATTTATAAATCAAAAATAAAACCAACTATACAAGCTTTTAATAAAGCTCATTTAGATTCAATTGCCACATGCGGTGATATTAACCGGAACGTAATGTGCAGCGCCAACCCGTTGCAATCAAAAATTCATGAAGAGGTATTTGCTTATGCAGATAAGATCAGCACTATGCTGATGCCTAAAACAAAAGCCTATTACGATATATGGCTTAATGATGAAATGATTCATGAAAGAACCGATGAGCCTGACCCGCTCTACCAGGACCGGTATCTGCCAAGGAAATTCAAGATCGCTATTGCCATTCCGCCAAATAATGATATTGATGTTTTCGCCAATGACATCGGCCTCATCGCCATTATTAAAGACAATGTTTTAAAAGGCTTCAATATATCAATTGGTGGTGGCTTATCTACAACACATGGCAACGCAGAAACTTATGCCAGGCTTGGCACTGTTATCGGCTACGTAAATAGTGAAGAGAAGGCGCTAAAAACGATTTATGAAATATTAACTGTTCAAAGAGATTATGGTAACAGGAGCGACAGAAAATTGGCCAGGTTAAAATATACCGTTGATAAATTAGGTGTAGAAAATTACAAGGCTAAAGTTGAAGAGCGAACAGGCTTTAAACTTGAACCTGAACAGCCGTATTCATTTACAGCACGTACAGATTACTATGGTTGGGAGAAAGATTACAGAGGCCTGAATTACTTTACAGTATTTGTTGAAAATGGCCGTGTGCTTGACGATGACAACCTCAAACTAAAAACAGCTTTATACAAAATTGCTGAAACAGGCAGAGCTAACTTTCGCTTTACCGGCAACCAGAATGTGATCATCAGCGATATTGCAGAGACCGATAAAATAAACATTGATACTATCCTGGCGAAATATGGCATTACCATACATACAGGCAATGCATCTCACATCAGGAAAAACGCCATGGCCTGTGTGGCTTTACCAACCTGCCCTTTAGCCCTTGCTGAGGCGCAGCGCTACATGCCTTCGCTCATTGATAAAATTGAAAGCATACTGGATAAACACCAGTTAAGTAATGAAGATATTATCATACGCATGACTGGTTGCCCAAATGGTTGTGCAAGATCTTATGTGGCAGAGATTGGCTTTGTAGGTACCGGCCCGGGCAAATACAACCTTCACTTTGGTGGCGATCATTTTGGGTACAGGCTTAATAAAATTTATAAAGAAAATCTTGATGAACAAGCCATCTTAAGTGAACTGGATGCATGGTTTGCCGCCTTCAAAAACGAAAGATCTGAAGGTGAATTTTTTGGAGATTATTCATTCCGCAAAGCATGGCCGGTTAAATAAGCATAGTTGAACTTAAAAATTTATACCATTTTTTTTTCGGTAGTTTTTCCTGTTGTTATGCAGGCACAGCAAAAAACCATTCATAAAAATATGCTTTGGGAAGGTTACTATAATACTTTACATTTTGATAAAAAATGGTCGTTAACCAGCGATGCCCAGATGCGTACAAGCGACTGGACAAAAAAATGGTCGCAGTTGGTTGTACGCTCGGGTTTAAATTATGCTATCAATGCTCATTTTAACCTGACAGGTGGTTTTGCATTTTTTAAAAATGCGCAGTATGAAGGCACGACGTTGTTGTTTAAAAATGAATGGCGGCCATACCAGGAATTGGCTTACCAGGTTAAGACAAATAAAGCAACTTTTACGCAGCGGTTGAGAACCGAACAAAGGTTTCTGCAACAGGTAGTGAATGAAAAAAAAACCAAACGTTATGAATTTGTTTTTCGTTTGCGTTACCGCTTTAGCTGGCTTCTGCCGCTAAAAAATGATGGCTTGAAATTGCTGATGGGGAATGAAGTGCTTGTTAACCCACAGTACATTTCTTCAAAGCGTTTTTTTGATCAGAATAGAACGGTTGCCGGTTTGCATATCAAACTAAATCAGTCAGTTTTTCTTGAATGCCAGTATTTAAAAATATTTCAATGGCACAGCAATACATCTGTGTTGGATGATTTGAACGTGTTCAGGATTAACATAAACCATTCAATACATTTCCAAAAAAAATCATATTAAAAATTAGAAAATTAAAACATTGAAACGGCTTTATTTGAATCACCTTATGAAAAAAACCTGTTATCTTATTTTATTGGTTTGTATTTCTGTGGCAGCTTTTTCACAAAAGAAAACTACCTCTGTTCAGCAGGTGTGGGCGGCTTATTTTAACCAGCTCAGGCTAACCGATAAATTTGGCTTATGGGGCGATTTTCATTTAAGAACAAAGGAAGACTTTGTAAATGATGTCTCGCAAAGCATTGTAAGGCTTGGGCTTACTTACTACATAAAAGACAATACAAAGCTTACGGCAGGCTATGCCTGGGTCAATCATTTTCCGGCGGATAACCATGCGGATATTTCTCAAACGGAACACAGGCCCTGGCAGCAAATTCAATGGCATACGCCTTATCCCCGTTTAAGATTAATGCAATGGCTCAGGCTTGAAGAACGCTTTAGAAGAAAAATAAAAGATAACGATGAACTGGCGCCGGGCTACAATTTTAATTATCGCAGCCGCTATAATTTCTTTTTAATCACGCCACTTGGAAAAAAAGCTTTTGCACCAAACAGCCTGTCCTTTGTAGTCAACGACGAAGTACATGTCAATTTCGGCAAACAGGTAGTATATAATTATTTTGATCAGAACCGTTTTTTTTTAGGCCTTGCTTATCATACCAACAAACATGATAACCTCCAGTTCGGTTATATGAATGTTTTTCAACAATTGCCCGCAGGCAATGCTTACAGATCAAATCATGTATTGCGCATATTCTATTTTCAAAACCTCGATCTCAGGAAAAAAACAGCGAAGAATTAATATGACACAATGCTTTACTCAAATAAAATGTTGATATGATACAAGCCAACCCGGTGCTGGAAGATGAAAAATTATTGCCGCCTGAAAATGGAAATCATGACGTCAATACCCTTTTCCCTGTTTTTTTAAAACTGGAAAAACTAAGGCTGCTCATTATTGGCGGCGGAAATGTTGCGCTTGAAAAGCTGAATGCCGTTTTACAAAGTTCACCGGCTACGTCAATTACAATCGTAGCACTACAATTTAATGACGCCACAAAACAGGCTGCTGTTCATCATCATACCATACAATTTTATGAAAGAGCCTACCAACCCGCTGACCTTGAAGAGGCCGATGTGATCATCGTTGCGGTAAATGATGTAGCGATGAGCGGGCACATACGTGATGATGCACATGCCATAGGTAAACTGGTGAATGTGGCCGACAAACCGGAACTCTGCGATTTCTACCTTGGCTCGATTGTACAAAAAGGGCATCTTAAAATTGGCATATCAACCAATGGTAAATCACCAACCATAGCAAAAAGATTAAAGGAAATGTTTAACGAAACCCTGCCACCACAACTTGATGATGTGCTCCAAAATATGGAGATCATCAAAAGCAGGATAAAAGGAGACTTTTCAACACGGGTTAATAAGCTTAACAAGATTACCAAAGTGCTCACAGAAAAAGATGCTGATGATGGCTCTGTAAGTGAAAAGCGCTGGAAAAAAATTGTTACGTGGGTTGTGTTTGCATTTTTCTTTATGCTCTTTGGCCATGTGCTGCTTTCATATATACCGTATAAAAATATTTCTGAAACAGTAACCAATTTTACAAAATCATTAGACAGCAGTTTTTATTTTATGATTTTAGGCGGCTTTGTTGCCCAAATGATTGATGGCGCACTGGGCATGGGTTATGGCGTTACCTGCACAACATTTTTGTTATCGCTCGGTATTAATCTTCCGGCAATAAGTGGCAGCATTCACACGGCGGAAATGTTCAGCAGTGCCGCCTCCGGCTACAGCCATTACAGGTTTGGCAACGTTAATAAAAAATTGTTTAAAGTGCTTTTGATACCGGGTGTTATTGGCGCTATATTGGGTGCCTGGCTGTTATCAAAATATGGTACTGAATACAGCAATTACTTCAGGCCGGCACTTGCAACGTATACCTTATTTCTTGGGTTAAAAATATTATTGAATGCTTTTAGAAAAAACCGTAAGCAAAAAAAAGTGAAACATGCCGGATGGCTTGCGGGGGCTGGAGGCTTTTTAGATTCATTTGGCGGTGGAGGCTGGGGACCGCTTGTTACAAGCACTTTAATAAGTAAAGGCCGTACACCACGCTATGTAATAGGTACGGTAAGCATTACCGAATTTTTTGTAACGCTGGCAAGCGCCATTACTTTTTTCTCATTAATTGGCCTGAGCCATTGGCAGGTAATAGCGGGCCTCATTATAGGTGGTGTAGCTGCAGCGCCTTTAGCAGCAAGGCTTTCAGGAAAACTGCCTTTAAAAACCATGTTCATTCTTGTTGGCATTATGGTAATAATATGGAGCCTGCGCATATTGCTTAAAACGCTGGGTATCTGGTAAATAATTCATGCTTCCTGTTAAAAACCCTTTGTTTTAGATTCGTCCTAATCCGATATAATCTTTGTTAGTGATGTAACAATTCTCTTAAAAAAAATGATGTGGTTGAATTACCTTAGCAAAAAAATGTGAGATGAATAAATTTACTGTAAAACTTGTTGAAGGTGAATTTGGTTTTGAAGGCACAGATGAACATGGGCATTCCGTAAAAATTGATACAAGCATAGAGACGGGTGGCAATAATTTTGGTGTGCGGCCCATGCACCTGGTATTGATGGGTATTGGCGGTTGCAGCGGTATTGATATTGTGTCTATCTTAAAAAAGCAGCGCATTACAGTAAAAGATTTTAGTATGGATATTACCGGCGAACGTGAAAAAGGTAAAGAGCCTTCGCTGTGGGAATCTGTACACATTAAGTTTAATCTACGGGGAGATATTGATGTTGATAAAGCTACCAGGGCTTGTTCCCTTTCAATAGATAAATATTGCTCTGTTGCAGAAACGCTGCGTTGCGGCGGTACAAAAATTACCTGGGAAGTAGAGGTAACCAACTAAGCATTTTCTTTTCATTTTTATAATTCCAAATACATGGATCAGCATCTTATTACCAAAGCAATAAGGCAACAAACTACACGCACCGGTGAAAGGGAACATTCCACGCCTTTGTTTTTAACCAGCAGTTTTTGCTTTGATAATGCCGAAGACATGCGTGCTGCTTTTGCTGATGAAACCGATGATAACATTTACAGCCGCTTCAGCAACCC
>JANLXV010000373.1:0-1516 GCA_031365305.1 Chitinophagaceae bacterium | reverse complement strand
TCAGGCTATGAACGTCGCCCTTATCAAGTTCTTCCGCAGTAATGGAAGTATCAATACCAAAATTTACAATCGCTTCCAGCTTAAAGTTTTCATGGTCGTTCAGTTCTTTGAAAGTGTTTATCAGCCCTTCACTTACTGAATAAAATGCATTATCAAGATCAAGCGCTAAACGATCTCCAAACAAGGCATGATTACGTTTGCCATAAACAACGGTGCGTTGTTTATTCATTACATCATCATATTCCAGCAATCTTTTACGAATGCCGAAGTTGTTTTCTTCAACTTTCTTTTGCGCTCTTTCAATGCTCTTTGAGATCATGCTGTGCTGAATTACTTCACCTTCTTTGTAACCCATTCTATCCATCAGGGATGCGATGCGTTCGCTGCCAAACATGCGCATCAGATCATCTTCAAGCGACACAAAAAATTGCGATGTTCCGGGATCGCCCTGGCGGCCTGCCCGGCCTCTTAACTGCCTGTCAACGCGGCGGCTTTCGTGTCTTTCAGTACCTAAAATAGCTAAACCACCGGCGTTCACTACACCCGGGCCGAGTTTAATATCTGTACCTCTACCTGCCATGTTTGTAGCAATAGTTACAGCCTGGGCCAAACCTGCTTCAGCAACTACCTGCGCCTCCCTGGCATGTTGCTTGGCATTTAAAACATTGTGTGGAATATTTTTTTGCTTCAACATCCGGCTGAGCAATTCACTTACTTCAACGGAAGTTGTACCAACCAATATAGGCCGGTTAGCTGCCCGCATTTTTTCTATTTCTTCAATTACGGCTTTGTACTTTTCACGCTTGGTTTTATAAACCAGATCCTGTGTGTCTTTTCTTGTAACCGGTAAATTGGTAGGGATAGTTACTACATCCAATTTATAAATGTCCCAAAGCTCTGCTGCTTCCGTTTCGGCAGTGCCCGTCATACCGGCCAGCTTATGGTACATTCTGAAATAATTCTGCAAAGTGATTGTGGCATAGGTTTGTGTGGCAGCTTCAATCTTCACGTTTTCTTTTGCTTCAATAGCCTGGTGTAAGCCATCACTATAACGCCGGCCATCCAGTATACGCCCGGTTTGCTCATCTACAATTTTCACCTGCCCATCCATTACCACATACTCTATATCATTATCAAATAATGTGTAGGCTTTTAGTAGTTGTTGAACCGTATGTATCCTGTCTGCTTTAACGGAATATTCATTTAATAATATCTCTTTTTGATGAAGTTTTTCATCGGCGCTCAATTCGCTTTTTTGAATGTCTGCCAGTTTAACGCTGATGTCTGGTAAAATGAAGAATTCAGCATCTTCTCCTGATTTTGTAATTAGAGTAATGCCTTTATCTGTCAATTCAACCTGGTTGTTTTTTTCATCTATATGAAAGAACAATTCTTCATCAACCTTCGGCATTTCTTTTTGCTGGTCGGCGAGGTAATGATTTTCTATTTTTTGCAGCTTGCTGCGAACGCCAGGCTCACTCAAAAACTTAATCAATGCGCCAGTCTTTGGCAAGCC
>JANLXV010000329.1:0-7094 GCA_031365305.1 Chitinophagaceae bacterium | reverse complement strand
CGGGACAAAGTAATCAACAATATAATGTGCATTGTAAAAGAAAAAAAGAACCAAACCTGCCTGGCCGGTAGGCAGGAAAAGAAAAGTAATAATAGTAGTAATATCTTTTAATTATGATTGAATACAAAACTAAAGGACGTTGAAACTTCGGCTGTTTGCATCGCTGTACTTTAGTTCCGGCAGACGAATATCTATTTGGCTTTTTGTTGTTAACTTCAACTTTATATTTTCAATCAGCGGTAATTCGGGCTGATATTTTTCAAATTCCCTGCCATCGCAAACGCTTAACGTTGCATGCAAGTTTTATGGACGACTTCAATTGCAAGAAACGTTCTATATTTTGTAATTTCGTAATTGAAAAAAAACAATAAGACAATGAAATACGGCGCTATTAATATTGACCCAGAAACAATGGGTGGGACACCAGTTTTTACTGGAACTCGAGTTCCTATTCAGACCCTTTTTGACTATATGGAAGGTGGTGATGACCTTAATGAATTTCTTGATGATTATCCAACCGTTTCAAAAGAAGCTGCTATTCAAGTATTGGAAATGGCAAAAAAATCAATGACGACAGAAAAAATGCTTCATGAAAATTTTGCTTGATGAAAATCTGCCTAAACAGCTTAAGGCAGACTTTGGATCTGATTACGATGTGAAAACTGTCAGAGATATGGGTTGGTTAGGCAAAAAGAATGGCGAGCTTTTAGGACTTATTGTTTTTAACGGTTTTCACTTTTTTGTTACTATTGACAAAATTTGCGCTATCAGCAAAATCTTGACCGTATCGATTTAAAAATTTTCCTGCTATTAGCAATTAATAATCGCAGAGAGACTTTACAAATACTTGTTGAAAAAATAAAAGACAAAATAAAAGAAGGCAACTTGCAAAAAATAAATGACGTCTCCTAACTTATACGGCCTACCGCTAACATTAGGAACAATAGCCGTAAGCCCCACATAAAAAGCCCCCGTTAAAAAAACTTTAACGGGGCTTTCGGTTATTGTTTGTTGACCGACACAGATTAGTGCTGAACAGTTTGCTATAGGAGGATAAGTAGTTGCCGGCCGGGTCATTGTAAAAAAACAGTAACAAACCAAAGACAACAATAAAAAATAGAACTATATGAGAAAAATAATATCATTTATGCACATATCGCTTGATGGTTTTGTTGCTGGACCCAACGGAGAAATGAACTGGATTAAAGTTGATGAAGAAATTTTTGATCATGTCGGTAAGCGCATAAGCGAAGGCGACACTGCATTATATGGGCGAGTGACTTATCAGATGATGGAAGGTTATTGGCCTACCGCAGGAGATGAGCCAACAGCGAGTACGCACGACATTGAACATTCAAAGTGGTATAACAAAGTAAACAAAGTTGTTTTATCAAAAACAATGCATCCCGATCGCTATCGGGACGCAGGCCTGCCTGCCGGACAGGCAGGTTTGGCTAACACAAAAATTATTAGTGACAATCTTTCGGCCAGCATAGATGAAATAAAACAACAGCCAGGTAAAGACATCTTGCTTTTTGGTAGCCCGACAGCAACACATTCACTTATTCAACTGGACTTAATTGACGGCTACTGGCTATTTGTTAATCCAATTGTTCTTGGAAAAGGCATTCCATTGTTTGTAGACATAAAAGACAAAATAAAACTAAATCTATTGACTACCCGACAATTTACTTGCGGGGTAACTGAACTGAATTACATAGTGGAAAGGCAATAACAGCTAACCGCTAACAAAAGTATTGGTAAAAGTTGCGCAAACGTTAGGTCAATCGGCTTTAAGTTATGCGTATACAGGCTTTGGTTTCGGTGCATGAAATTCTGCCGGGCAGTAGTTTTAAAATTCGGCTTTTAAATATAAATTTAGCTTCAGTTCCGGGCAGGCAATTGGTCAATTCCCCAACTACACAAACTCCGTTAGCTGTCATTCCCCCTATTCGGCGACCGAATTAAAATCTTCAGCTAACGGGTGTATATTCAATGCACCAAAGTAAGACCGATTTAAAACTGGTGTTCACAACCCGAGCGTCATTCTGGTTGAGATGTAAAAAGCCTTTAGTGTGCAATCACCAAAGGCTTGTGTTGAAATCATTGGTGGTTCCTTTTTGGAAACCCCGTTCAGAATATTTACAACTTAAAGATACATCTCCTTTGGTTTTTATTCATCAACCTAAAAAGAATTAGTATGAAGAAAAAAACCACGATGGAGATTATCCATCCTTATGCTGCCGGCATTGATGTTGGCAGCCGTTCACACTTTGTTGCCATCGGACAGGGCAAAGAAGATGTTCAGGAATTTGGCGTGTACAATGAAGATTTAATGGCACTTACTCAGTGGCTGCTGGACAATGACATTACCCATGTAGCTATGGAAAGTACAGGCACTTACTGGCAAAGCCTCTTCAGTACGTTGCAGGAAGCAGGTATTATTGTTACACTTTGCAATGGAAAATTTACCAAGAATATCAAAGGCAAAAAGACCGATGTAATAGACTGTCAGTGGATACAAAAACTGCATACACTCGGTTTGCTCAGCGAAAGTTTTTTACCCGATGCCATCACAGAACAGCTTAGGACTTATTGCCGCCATAGATTAAACCTGGTAGATGCAGCAGCTGATGGTACCCGTAAAATGCAAAAGTATTTACGGCTGTTAAACATTCGGCTTGATATTGTGATAAGAGACATTACAGGTATTACAGGATTATCCATTATTGAATCCATTTGCAAGGGAGAAACAAACGCCGAAACCATGGCTGCATTAAGAAATGGCAATTGCAAAAAATCGGAAGCCGAGATAGCCAAAGCATTGCAAAGTAATAAAAGACCTGATTATCTTTTTGCATTACAACAGGAACTGCACCTCTACAAACAATACCAACAACAAATATCAGCATGTGATATTGAAATTGAAAAAGCAATCCTTCAATCAATTAACACCGATGAAAATAAAAAGCAGCTAAAAACCAACAACAAACCACATAAAAGAATCAATAAAAATGCACCTAAAAATTTTGACCTGAACCAACTGTCCTATCAATACTTCAATGGTATTGACCTGATGGCCATCGAAGGGGGTAAGCCATAGTACTGTAATTGCATTGATGAGTGAGATAGGATATGAAGGGATTAAAAAATTTGAAACATCAAAACAGTTTTCTAATTGGCTGCGGCTATCCCCCAACACCAAAAAGACAGGTGGAAAAGTTATCAGCAGTCATTTACCCAAAGGAAGCAACCGGTTAAAAATAGCTTTACGCAATGCAGCAAATGCCATTGGTAATTTAAAGGATACCCATCTCTCAGATTTCTTCAGGCGTATCAGCTTTAGAAGAGGAAGAGCATCTGCAGTATCTGCCACAGCAAGGAAACTTGCAGTAATTATCTGGAATATGATAGTTAAAAACATCCCGTATAAACCACCCACTGATTACTTGTTCCTCGATCAGAAAAGAAAACTAAAACTCGTGGCACGTATCAAAAAATCAATCACTAAATTTGAATTAAAACCTGACGACCTCGGTTTTGCAGATGCTTCATTATCTGCAACATCGTAAAACGTTAGTCAGAATTGTAACGAACCCTCCAACAACAACTGAAACATCTCAATATCTTACCCCGAAAAAATAATTGCAAATAAATTGGTGCAACTTAAAAGTTGCATATATATTTGCAACCTTAGAGTTGCGTAATTAATTGTTGAAAAATGAAGCAAGACCTATTCCAAGCCATAGCTGACCCAACACGCAGGGCTATTTTAACTTTAATTGCTATTCAGGCGTTAACACCAAATGCAATGGCGGAAAAATTTGATATGAGCCGGCAAGCCGTATCAAAACATATTAAAGTATTACAGGAATGCGAATTGATTAAACCTGAGCATTCCGGCAGAGAAATTTATTATCACTTTAATCCAAAAAAAATGCAGGAAATGGACAATTGGCTGTCCCAATTCAGGAAAATTTGGGAAACTCAATTTAACCAGCTTGACAAAGTATTATCAACAATTAAAAAACAAAAAAAATGAACAACGTACTTGATTTCACCATTGACAAATCAACAAAAACAGCATTTATAAACAGAGAATTTGATGCCGGCCTTTCACTGGTATGGGATGCTTTTACCAAACCGGAAATTCTTGACCAATGGTGGGCGCCTAAACCCTGGGTATCAAAAACAAAAGTGATGAATTTTGAAGCCGGCGGACGAAGATTTTATGCCATGGTAAGCCCTGAAGGACAAGAGCATTGGTCTGTTCAGAAATATTCTTCCATCACTCCGAAAACCAATTTCAAATTCCTGAATGCTTTTGCAGACGAAAATGAAAATCCTCAACTGCCGGGTTCTGAATGGGACCTGACTTTCAGCGAACAAAACGGACCCGATAGCAATCGGGTGACAAAAGTGAGTGTTACTATTTACAATGAATCTCTTGAGCGCATGGAAAAGATGATTGAAATGGGCTTTAAAGAAGGATTTAGTGCAACAATGAAAAACCTGGAAGACTTATTGGCAACCTTATCTCAACGTTAGCTGCCATTCATTAGTAACGGTGCTAACTTAAAACAAGCAAACTAAAAACAAATTTACAAGCAATAAAAACAAATACATGAGAAAAGTAAAATGTAAATGCAAATGACAATGAATGGATATGTTGGCGGACCAAATGGAGAAAACGACTGGATGACATGGAATCCTGATGATGAATTTATAGCGTTCCTCAATTCTTTGCCTGATACATCAGATATCCTTTTACTTGGCAGAAAAACTGCGGAAAACATTATAAAATTTTGGGAGGAGACAGCTTACAAAAACCCTGCACATCCATTTGCGAAAAAAATAGCTGATATTTCAAAAATTGTTTTCACCAACACACCCTACACATCAACCTGGAACAACACCACTTTGGCAAAAGGAAATCTTGCAGAAGAAATTGCCGGCTTAAAAGCCCGCCCCAATGGCGGGACTAAAGACATTCTTGTTTTTGGAGGTGCAGGTTTTGTTTCATCGCTAATAAAAGAAGGACTCATTGACGAGTATCATCTTATTATAAACCCAACAGCTTTGGGCAATGGCATGACTATTTTTAACTCTCTTGACAAGATACAAAAATTTACACCTATACAATCAAAGCTCTATCCGGGCGGCAAAACTGTTTTGAGCTGCAAACCAATAAATGATTGATACTTTAAATTGTAGTGAGAATGCACGTACGGGAACAAATTAAAAAGTATATCAGTAGCCAACCTGAACCAAAACGTAGTGACATGCAGGCGTTGCACCGCATTATTCTGCAAGCAATGCCAGCATGTAAATTATGGTTCCTGGATGGTAAAGACGGTGAGAATAAAACTGTTTCCAATCCTAATATAGGATATGGATTTTACACCATAAAATATGTTGATGGAACAACCAGGGAGTTTTATCAAATTGGTTTGAGTGCAAACACAACCGGAATTTCTGTCTATATCCTTGGTATCAAGGACAAGAAATACTTAGTCCAGACGTATGGAAATAAACTCGGCAAGGCAAGTGTAACAGGATATTGTATTAAGTTCAAAACGCTTAAAGATATAAACATTGTCATACTTGAAGCGGCAATGCGATATGGGGTTGAGGCTACGTCCCGATAGCCCTGCCTGCCGGCAGGAAGGTATCGGGAGAAAAAAGCTGAGCTGATAAAATAATTAAAAAGTAAAATATTTCGTACCGGCAGCGTTACTGTAATCAGAACCCTGCTGAGGCCTAAGTACATGTAAACATCTAAAAAATATAGAACATGGCACTTATCAATCCTTACATTCACTTCAACGGAAATGCCGAAGAAGCATTCACATTTTACAAATCGGTATTTGGCGGAGAGTTCGCAAAGATTTCCATTACAAGTACCTCTCAAGCCCTGAATACCCTGTAGCCGAAAATGATGCAAATAGAATCATGCATATAGTGCTACCAATTAATAAAACTAATATGTTAATGTGTAGTGACGTTATGGAACGTATGAGACAAGTAACGGAAAATGATAATAGAAATACTATATTCATTACTGCAGAAAGCCGTGAAGAAGCAGATAAATTTTCAATGGACTTTCAGAAAGAGGAAAAATTGAAATGCCAGTTGCCTGCGGTCCTTTTGGTTCTTACTTTGGAATGTTTGCAGACAAATTTGGCATTGAATGGATGGTGGACTTTGACCCCAGAAACAACGGGTAAAAGTAGCTGACGAACACAAACATTCACCAACTAACTACGAGAGGCAGCTATGAACGTACAAGACCAGATCGACGACTACATCGCCAGCCAGCCTGAGCCAAAACGGAGCGACCTGCAGGCGTTGCACGGCGTTATTTTGGGGATAAAGCCGGGGTGTAAATTGTGGTTTCTGGATGGTAAGAACAGCGAGGGCAAGGTTGTTACTAATCCGGATATCGGGTACGGCTCGCGCCCTCATAAGTATGCCGATGGGACGATCAGCGAGTTTTATCAGATCGGCCTGAGCCCAAACAAAACCGGGATCTCCGTCTATATCCTCGGTATCGAAGACAAGAAATACCTGGCCGAAACATACGCCAGCAGCCTCGGCAAAGCGAGCGTGACCGGCTATTGCATACGTTTCAAAACTCTAAAGGATATAAACACCGACGTTCTCAAAGCGGCAATACGATTTAGGTTTGAGCACACCGAGGCACGAATATGAAACAAACTCTTGTTTTGGTCTTATTGATCTCTTTTGCAACTGCTTCATTCGCACACGCTTCTACTGCCTACGCTTCGCATCTGCTCGTTTTGATCCACGCGAATGTGATCGACATGACGAGCGAGGCAGTGAAGAAGGACATGACGATTATCATCAAGCTCGGCCGGATCTATGAGATCGGCCCGTTCGGCAAGGTAAGAATTCCAAGGGATGCTGAGACGATCGATGCGGCAGGCAAGTTCCTGATCCCGGGCCTGTGGGATATGCACGCTCACACGCGTTCCGACGAATTGACAAGAAAGATCGTTTTTCCGCTCGACGTCGCAAACGGTGTCATCGGAATTCGCGATATGGCGGGTGACTGCATAGGTGGCGGCGATTGC
>JANLXV010000281.1:0-4094 GCA_031365305.1 Chitinophagaceae bacterium | reverse complement strand
CTTTTATGATCATCAATAAAAGCGGTGGTGCACGTATGATGGAGAGCGCATTTGCTTTAATGCAGCTTGCTAAAACATCCGGAAAGCTGAACCAGCTTTCAGATGCAAAAGTGCCTTACTTCTCATTATGTACCGATCCTACTTTTGGTGGTACAACGGCTTCATTTGCTATGTTGGGCGATATTATTATGGGTGAACCCGGCGCATTAATTGGTTTTGCAGGGCCACGTGTTATTAAAGAAACGATTAAAAAAGATCTGCCACCAGGTTTTCAACGTAGCGAATTTTTATTGGAACATGGCTTCCTGGATTTTATTGTAAACCGTAAAGAACTTAAAGATAAGATCGGCCAGTTGCTGCAGTTATTTAAAAAATAGTTCTCGCAATAATTATAAACCTGGCAGCAGTTTTTCTGCTGCTTTTCATTTTTATAAATGGAGCTCTCAAACAGAAAGGCATATTACGAGTATTTTTTTGAAGACAAATACATTGCGGGCCTGGTTTTAACAGGTACCGAAATAAAATCGTTAAGGGCCGGTAAGGCCAGCTTTAACGACAGCTATTGCATTTTTGATAAAGGAGAATTGTACGTTAAAAGTTTGCACATCAGCGAATATACATTTGGCACTATCCATAATCATGAACCGATGCAGGAACGCAAATTACTTCTGCAAAAAAGAGAATTAAAAAAGCTTGAAAATAAAATAAAAGAAAAGGGCTTCACAATTATTCCTCTACGCATTTTCATCAGCGAAAAAGGATTTGCAAAAATGGAAATCGGGCTTGGCAAGGGCAAAAAGATATATGATAAAAGAGAGACCATTAAAGCAAGAGAAACAGAGAGGGATGTGAAAAGAAAGTATGGGGTATAGGTAAGGTATCAGCCAACAGCTTTCAGCAGGGAAGTATCAGTATTGAGACGTTAACTTTTGGTTCATAAAAAATGACACGTTTATATTATCCCTGTTGAATTATAGATTTTGAATTTTGTCTGCACCAATACATTTGAGAATAAATGTTTTGCAGTACAAGATACCAGTACATATCATTCATCTGCTATCACAAAAGCTGAAAGCTGACTGCTGAATGCTGACTTCTGATACCTGATAGCTGCAGCCTCACACCTCCTCTAACATTCGCTTAAACTTAACGGCACATTTACCGCAAGACCACCATCAGCAGTTTCCTTATATTTACTGTTCATATCCATTGCAGTATCCCACATGGTTTTAATCACTTTATCCAAACTTACTTTAGCATAATCCGGAGCGCTTTGTAATGCAAGCTGGCTTGCTGTAATTGCTTTTATCGCTCCCATTGTATTACGTTCTATGCAGGGGATTTGTACCAGTCCTCCAATCGGGTCACAGGTCATACCAAGATGATGCTCCATAGCTATTTCTGCAGCCATCATAGCCTGGCGCTGTGTGCCGCCCATACATTCCGTAAGTGCTGCTGCAGCCATTGCAGATGATACACCTATTTCGGCCTGGCAACCTCCCATCGCGGCAGATATGGTTGCGCCTTTTTTAAATATGCAGCCTATTTCAGAAGCCGTAAGTAAAAAGCGGATGATCTGGTCATCTGTATTTGAATTACAAAAAATAGCATAGTAAGCTAACACCGCTGGGATAACGCCAGCCGCCCCGTTTGTAGGTGCGGTAACCACTCTGCCAAACGATGCATTTTCTTCATTTACGGCTAAGGCAAAACAGCTTACCCAATCAAGAATATATTTAAAATCATTTCCGCCTTTTTTTATGGCATTAACCCAGCTATCAAAATCATTATATGGAGATGAGCCTAACAGTTTTTTATTTAGTGCAAAAGATCTTCGCTTAACATTCAAGCCACCGGGCAAAATCCCTCCGGTATTACATCCACGATACATACAGTTTTTCATTACATCCCATATTGCAAGCAACCCGGCTTTTGTTTCATTTTCAACTCTCCACGAATTTTCATTCTCCATAACAATCTCACTGATATTTAACCCGGTTTTTATACACCAGTGTAAAAGATCGTCAGCATCATTAATTGGAAAAGGGAGAATGGTTTCAGCAAATTCATTTTGATGATCGCCTTCTTTAATAACAAATCCACCGCCTATTGAATAATAGGTTTCAGCAAGATGCTCACCATCATTGAGTTTTGCTAAAAAGGTTAAAGCATTCGGATGAAAGGGTAAATTTTCAGTATAAAGGAATTCTACATCAGTAGCCGGATCAAAATAAATGGGATACTGGCCGTTGAGTGAAAGCTGATGTTCTTTTGCAATCATGGCAATGGTACCACCAATACTATCAACATTAAAGGTTACAGGATCTGCCCCCGATAAACCTAACTGAACGGCAATATCAGTGCCATGCCCAACGCCTGTTTTAGCCAATGAACCATACAACAAAATCTCTATCGCTTCAACAGCCGGTAAAATGTTTTTAGCTTGCAGAGAGTTGATAAATTGCAAGGCAGCACGCCACGGCCCAAGCGTATGGCTGCTCGAAGGACCCACTCCAATTTTAAACATGTCGAAAACAGAAATGGCTTCGTGTGGCACGTAAAAAAATTGTTTAACTAAGTTAAACGATTATATCCCCATACAAAAAAAGGATTATTTGTAAGTTTTAGGAGTAATTAATTGCTATTTGATACACCCAATAGATCAACACTAAAAATCAACATTGAGTTAGCCGGAATAATTATCACACCGTTATTGTCTTTTATATCTGCCGAACCGTATGCTAATGAGGGAGGAATATATAGCATAATTTTTCCGCCTTCTTTAATTAGCGGAAGACTTTTTTGCCAGCCGGGTATCACACCTCCTAATTGAAAACTTATAGCCGCTGAATCAGATTTAGGATCAAACCTGGTTCCGTTCTTCAATGTTCCTATATAAGTTAACCGAAGTACTGAACAAAGATTATTAATGCTGGCGCCTGTACCGGGACTAGTAATTGAATAAAATAATCCTGAAGCATGTTTTGTAGCTGTAATTCCTTTTGAATTTAAATAAGCCTGTACAGAATCTACCTCACTTTGTGGTGCTGTGATCATAATGTCAGAATATCCACAAACTTTATCTTTGTTGCCATTTTTTAAACAACCTGTTGAAGCAACAATTATAATCATTAAACCCAGGCCAAGAATTTTTTTCATCATTAATTTTTTTGCAAATAACTGATTTATTTCAATTGCTCCTTATGTTTTAACTCTTTATATAGTTGCTCATTATTTTCCCATGTAAACTTCATTTTAAAAATGGCAATAAAAAGCGATATGGCAATTACCGCAATCACAATAACCACAATTTGCGACGGTGAAATATAGATCATGGTTTTATACCAGTCGTGAAATAAAACACTAATGAGTATTGGCAGGCCAAATAAAATACCCATGGGCAGGCCTACAGCAATACCATATATAGAACGTCTTTGTCTTAACCGATTTTTTTCCCAATAGTCTATAAATAATTTTTCCTGCTCTGTGATCATTCTGCAAAAATAGACAAGTAGGCTATTTGTAAATTTACATGAAGATATAAGATAGCATTTTTGTCAAGTGAGCATTTATGGGTAGGTTTGTTGCGATTAAAACCAGTAATGTGAAATTCGAGCAGGTATTAGTACTACACCTTATCAAACATAAATTTGCTTCCTTACAAGGTATTGGAACCTTCAAGTTAGATTCTGCCATAGCGCTGCCTTCAGAACATGACAAAGACTTTCATATTCCTGAGAATGCAATCATTTTTAATTATAACCCAAAGGCCGGGGAAGATGAGGAACTTATTCTTTCAATCGTAGAACATACAAAGAAAATTTATCCATTAGCCTCTGCAGACCTGGATTCTTTTTTAATGCTTGGCAGGCAATTTTTAAATATCGGAAAGCCTTTCAGGTTAGAAGGCCTGGGAACCTTAGATAAAGCGCAAAGCGGAGAACTTATTTTTATCCCGGGTGTTTTTAATGAGCCAAGGATTGATGTGCCAAAAAGCAATAAGGAACCCGATACCGATGTGTCGTCCGGGCTTTTTAATGACTACAGTAAAATACCGCAGGACAATACAAAAAAGGTTATTGGTATTGTCACCG
>JANLXV010000178.1:0-2608 GCA_031365305.1 Chitinophagaceae bacterium | reverse complement strand
AAATATTTGATCAAAAAAATTTACATCTCGAAAAAAATATCCAGGACAATTTACCATCTGTTACGGGTGACAGGGATAAATTGATCCAGGTAATTATTAACCTGTTATCAAACGCCATAAAGTTTACTGACAGTGGTACAGTAGGCTGTAATATTTTTAAAGAGAAAGATGAAGTTATTGTTGAGATCAGTGATACAGGTATTGGCATAGCACCGGAAGATTTTGCTGCCGTGTTTGAACAATTTAAACAGGTTGGTGGCGATACACTTACTGATAAACCTAAGGGCACCGGTTTAGGTCTGCCAATTTGTAAAGAGATTGTTGAACATCATGGTGGTCGTATTTGGTTAGAAAGTGTATCTGGTAAAGGCAGTACTTTTTCATTTGCACTTCCGCTTGTAAAATCACAGGCTCAGCCCATTCATTTAAACCAGCTTTTAAAGCAGTTGAAAGAACAGATGGCCCAATCTAAAATAAGATTGGATGGAAAGATTGCTACCATTCTTGTGGTAGATGATGAAGATTCAATACGATCATTATTGAACCAGGAACTTAGTGAAGCGGGTTATTTAATTGAACAGGCAACAAATGGTAAAGAAGCGCTTGAAAAGGTGCGCAATAATAAACCTGATCTTATTATATTAGATGTAATGATGCCGGAAATGAATGGTTTTGATGTTGCGGCTATTCTCAAGAATGATCCGCAGACAATGGATATCCCTATCATCATATTATCTATTGTGCAGGATAAAGCAAGAGGTTATCGTATAGGCGTAGACAGGTATTTGACCAAGCCGATTGATACCGCTCAATTATTTAGCGAAGTGGGTGCTTTACTCGAACAGGGTAAATCAAAGAAGAAAGTTATGGTGGTTGATGAAGACACGGCTGCTGTACGTACATTAACTACTGTGTTAGAAACAAAAGGTTATAACGTGGTAGAGTCTGACGGAGAAAGTCTTTTGAAAAATGCCATTTCAAATCAGCCCGATATCATTATCCTTAATTCAGGTCATTCTGATAAACAGCAATTGATACAAACGCTGCGCTTTGAAAAAGGCCTGGAGCATGTGCTCTTTTTAATTTACCAATAGGAGAAATGTTTGAAGATGAATGAAGTAAGAAGCGGGCAGAATTCATTATTAAAAATGTATCATTTATAACTTAAATATTGTATGCCACAAAAACTGTTGATTGTTGATGATGAACCGCATATACGTATGCTGATTGAACAGACACTTGAAGAACTGGAAGATGAAGACGTTATTTTTTTAAAAGCGGAAAATGGGGAAGAGGCTTTAGAGATCATCAAAAATGAAAATCCTGCCCTGGTTTTTCTTGATGTAATGATGCCTAAAATGAATGGCATGGAAGTATGCCGGCGTGTAAAAAAAGAGTTATTAATGAGCGATGTATTCATTGTGCTTTTAACCGCAAAGGGACAGGAGTTAGACAGGTTAAAAGGTCAGGAAGTTGGCGCAGATATTTACATGACAAAGCCTTTCGATCCTGAAACCATTCTTGCAAAAGCCAGGGAAGTGTTGCATTTATAAATTAAAACTGACCGCGAAAATAGCCAATGGCAAAACTGAACCTTAGAAACATCATTGACGTAAAAGATGGCATTGGCGCTATGTTGGCTCTACTTGTTGAGCCAACAAACATTTTAATAGAAGATGATAAGGGCAAAGTTTTATTTGGAACAACTCAATTAAAAGATGCAGAAGAATACCCGATCAGCATAAACGAGTTGCAAGTTGGATTCGTGAGGGGCAACGAAAAAGCTAAGATAGTTGCTGAGCTTTTAATTTTTTTATTAAAGAAGGAAGTTGAAAAGAAAAAGCTTGGCATAGAAATATTGAATCTTTACAAAGAGATAAATCTCGTCTTTAATTTTTCTGAAAAACTGGCGCAAAATATTGATGCACCTTCCATTTGCACGGTGGCTTTAAATGAGGCACGGCACGTAATAAAAGCAGATAATGGTGTTGTAATACTTTGGGATGAGAGTAAAAAAAGGTTAGCAGCTTTTGGTAATTCCGGAGATGCATTTTTTGAGGAAGAGACTATAAATAATAGCCTCCCTGTATTATTAAAAATATTGTTTAATGGCCGGTCAGAGATTGTTTCTGAAACGGGTCTTCTGGTAGAAAATGGAATGATTTTACCCACAGTGAAATCGCTCATCTATTCTGCATTAAAAGTGAATCACAGGGTAATGGGTGCCATTATTCTTGCAGGCAATGAGGCAGATGTTTATTCAGCCGCCGATCTTAAATTATTGACCACACTTGCCTTGCAATCTTCGTCGGCTATCGAGAGTGCTTTGCTGTATGAAAAAAATATAAGAGAAGCCAATGCCAGTGAAGAAGCCATGCGCAAAGTGTATGAGGTAACCGGCAAATTTGTGCCTTTTGAATTTATAAAATCGCTGGGGTATGATGTTATTACAGATGTGAAACTTGGCGACCAGATTGAAAAAATTGTGACCGTTCTTTTTTCGGACATCAGGGGTTACACTACCTTATCTGAGCTGATGAGCCCTGAAGAAAACTTCAGGTTTGTTTGTGCGTTCAACGAACGCATGGGTCCTGAGATACGTAAGCAT
>JANLXV010000151.1:0-1509 GCA_031365305.1 Chitinophagaceae bacterium | reverse complement strand
AAGAAGCCTAATTTTGCAAATCGTTTCTATGTGACACTGCCGGCATTACAAGCTCATACTTTTAATATCAACAAGCCTGCTATATTTTATGATCCAACAAAAAGAAGTTACACCACTTTCATCTTATCAAAAGTTTGCCATTTTCATATTGGCAATTACGCAATTCACCGTTATCCTGGACTTTATGGTGATGTCGCCGCTGGGTGATATTTTAATGAAGTCGCTTTCACTTAAGCCGTCAGGTTTTGGTTTTGCGGTATCCGCCTATGCGTTTAGCGCCGGCCTTTCCGGGTTACTTACAGCAGGCTTTGCTGACAGCTTCGATCGTAAAAAATTGTTGCTCTTTTTTTATATAGGTTTTATAGCCGGCACCATGTTATGCGGTATTGTAAACTCTTATCCGTTGCTTGTTGCCGCCAGGATAATCACCGGCTTGTTCGGCGGTGTTATCGGTTCAATATCTATGGCAATACTTGCAGACCTGTTTACCGTGCAGCAACGTGGCAGGGTAATGGGTTTTGTACAAATGGGCTTCGGCGCAAGCCAGTTTTTGGGCATACCTATTGGGTTATACCTCGCAAATATCTGGGGCTGGCATGCACCGTTTTTATGGGTAGGTGTAATGGCTTTGATCATTGCCATACTTATTGCTGTTAAATTAAAACCCCTGATAACGCACCTTGCGTTGCAAAAAGATAAGTCGGCGTTTAAACATTTGCTGCATACGGTATTAAAAAAAAGATTACCGCATAGGGTTTTCAGCAACGGCCTTACTGTCTATAGGCGGTTTTATGATGATGCCTTTCGGCAGCGCCTTTGCCATTAATAACCTGCACATCACACAACACCAACTACCAATGTTGTTTATGGTAGCAGGCTTGAGCACATTGGTTGTAATGCCATTGATCGGAAGGCTCAGCGATAAGGTTGACAAGTTCAATATCTTCGTGGCGGCCTCTATCTGGATGATTGTAATGGTAGTATTGTATACTAACCTTGGCCCTACACCGTTGTGGCTGGTCATTATTTTTAATGTGGTGATGATGGCCGGTATTATGAGCAGGATGGTGCCTGCTACAGCACTTACAAGCGCTATCCCTAAAATGTACGACCGTGGCGCATTTATGAGCATCAATTCATCGCTGCAACAAATTGCAGGCGGTATAGCTGCAGCCTTTGCAGGTATGGTAGTTGTGCAAAGTCATCCTTCCAGCCCGCTGCGACATTATAATACTTTAGGTTATATTATTGTTGGCATTACTATTCTTGCTGCAGTTATGTTGTACCGCGTAAGTGAAATGGTAAAGCGGAAAATGACTTTGCACCAGGGCCAAAATCAGCCTGCAATGGAAGCACAGGCAGAGGCTTTAGTTGAATGATGATCAGTAATAATTCGTTGTACTGTGAAAATTTATACGAACGTTATCCTGATGATGTTGAATGGATAAACCCTTAATTCTAATCCATTGATATTACTTCTTGTCGTCTTTTTTCCACCTGTGACGAAAC
>JANLXV010000449.1:0-8875 GCA_031365305.1 Chitinophagaceae bacterium | reverse complement strand
CAGAGGTTTTAACGTAACCGAGCTGCTGTCATTGCCATCTGAACCTGATCTCCACGCAGACAGTTGATGCCGGAGTTTTGGCAAAGCAGTGTAGGTATATTTCAGATTCATTCTACCCGGCCTAACCAGCAACAGGAATTTGCTAAGTGTGAGGTTTCCATTTTCAAGACCCGGCCAATCAAGTATTAATCCATCATTACCTCTACACCCTAAATAACCGGAAAATGTTATCATTCCAAGCAAGCCAATGCCAGCGGTGGTATTAGTGTTTACAACAGGAAAATACCATCCTGTGTCACTTATATCTGCTTTGCCACCCACGCGGAAACGTTCTGTTTCGCTGGTAAAAATTTCCCACGAATTTTTATTTACCGGCAGTGGAAGATGAATTAATCTTTCAGTTTGTAAATACGCCGGATTGCTGTTTACCAACTCTGCCAATTCAAGGCTGTCGCCATTTAGATTAATAGCAGATTTACTAAGCGTTTGCAATACCCATTTTGTACCGGTGAAGGTTAAAATAATTTTATCAGGATATAATGCTTTTGGTTGAGCATCGTTCTCAACACCAGTAGCAAAATGGTCAAATGGTTCAAAACTCAGCTCGAAAGCTTCGGCTATCAGCGAGGCAAAGCCTGTGGCCTGCACGGCAATAATACCCGATGGCTTCAGTACGCAATTTTTTGCCCTGATACCGACATAGTTCTTATCGTTATTAAATAAAACAGTTTTTGCAGAAAGCCATATCGTGCAATCATCGAAATTTAAAATGTCATGCCTTCCTGCATCTGGGAGTGGGTTTGCTAAGGGGAGAGTAATAACAAGAAAGTCTTCAATGCCTCCCTGCAAAATTTCAAACCTTAATTGTTTAGGAAACTCAAAAAAATCGAACCATACTTTTTTTGAATGCTGATTGACAAATGGCCCGAAAGAGAATGCAGGCTCAAGATAATTTTCCACACTTTCTTCATAACCTGCAGTAACAGGAATATTTCTTTCACGCAACCAAAAAACCGGATCCGTTGGTTTCCTGGCTGCCTGCGCAGTTACAATTTCTGCAGCCATTTTTTCCAATTCATCGGTGATGGTTTCCGGCAACATGTTGGCTTGCGCATCCGGAAATTGCGCACCGGTTCTCCTGAACTCTATAGTGGGCTGGCTAAGCGCTTGCTTTAATAAATCCTGAAACTTATCAAAGTTAGATTGTTCATCCTGCGGCATAATTTTAAGCGGGCCAAGCAGGCGTGTGAGTAATAATAAAATGTCGTTCGGCAACATAGTGCACAACTTTAAAATGAAGAATAAAACGTTTTCAAAAAAAGATGTTGCTGACAGTAATTGCCAAGGCGTCTTATGTGTTGCGGAATAAAAAAGCCGGACCAGGCTCAGGTAATTCAATGAACAAGTTGAATTATTTATTTAAAAGAATAATTAAGAATTAGCAAGTGGCTGAAGTAAATGAGTAACCGGAAGCCGGGGCAATTGCGTGGGAATAATGGTGAGAAAACAAAGCAGGATACTTTGTCAATTTCTGGTTTTCTATTTCAGATTAATTGGGAAGTTGCTCTGCGTAGTCAAGGGGCACATTTTCTGCTGCCTGATCTTCGTTTCGTTTTTGGCCTCACAGCGGATATCTGCCTTAATTTCTAAAGCATGTATTAGCTTTTGCTTACACGCCTTTACCGTGCTAAAATGCGCCGGGTATTAATAATTGGTGTATTTATGAATTAGCTGGTAAGTAATTTCCTATCTCATCTATTTCATCTACATTGCCGATACCTTTAGGGTTTGGCCCATATTTATTATTACCTACCTGGCTATCTGTAAAAAGCAGCACCAGCAACCAGATAGCCCCTAACAATGGGATAAGAATAATAAGGAAAAACCAACCACTTTTACCCACATCATGCAAACGCCTCACGAGTACAGCTAAGCCAGGTATAAATACGGCCAAACTATAAAAAAGGTATACATAGCCATAAGGTAACACCTGTTGCACCCCTTGTAAATTAAATGTGAATGTTGAGCCAAGCAGCCTGTCAATAAACATGCAAATAATTGCTGCAAGAAAATTGAATAAAACAAAAAACCAGTATTCACTTCTGCGGGCACGGCCAGTAAATACTGCATAATTTTTAAGCACATTCAAGTAATAGTTCATGGTTGAATTTTGATTAGTGACCACATGATAATACAAAACTTTCTGAAAATGAATTTTCGGCTATGAATTATTGCCATTTTTTAAACTCTATATCTTTTGCCTGAAAATCTTCGCCAGCATCTTATACAACTCCGGATGTTTTTCCTGCAACAGTTCAGGCTGTTTAAAAAAATATTCAGAAACTACTGCAAAAAATTCTGCTTTGTTTGTAGCGCCATAAGGATTGATATCGCTGTTGTTCTGTAAGATGCTTTCAACATTTTGATGCATAAGATTAAGCCATGGCAAAGTATAAGTTTTATCAAGCATAAATTCAGGTATGCCATCTGTTTCACCGTCCGTCTTATCTATAAGATGTGTAAACTCATGGATAGCCGTATTGTGCGTGCCTGAACTATTTAGGGAGCCTTGCCTTAAATCTTGTTTGGAGAGGATCATAATATTTTGATAAGCACCTGTACCCACAACGCCCAATGTATTGCGATCTTCTCCCTGTTGATCAAAGCTTTCATTGAAAGAACCAGGATAAAGCAACACTTCATTGAGATTGGTGTATTCCCAGTTTTCAAAGCCAAAAATGGGAATGATGGCGCTGGCAGCTATTAATACTTTATCCAGTTCTTCAGCCTCAGTGTTTATGCCTGTGATCCTTATTGTAGCCAAAAATTGCTGCATCCTTTTTTCAAACACTGTTCTTTTTGCCTCCGTAAGGTCATTATAAAATGCTACATGTTCTTTTAGCAAAAAGCGTTCATTGTCGTTTAAGATATATGCTGTTTTATGCATCCTGGTTTTAGATCGTAAAAGTGCTGTTACCAAAAAGATAAAAGCTATTAAGCCAGCCAGTACAAGAAATAATTGCATAAGATGGGTTATGATCAAAAAAGATAAAAGCAAGCTTGATGCAGAATGCCTGTTAAACAAAAAGGTCTATTGTTTTTCGGGAATCTGAATCGTGGTGCCGGGTTCGCTTTCTTTCACTTCTTCCTGTATTTTAGTAGTTTCTTTCTCGGCTTGTTGTACGCTTTTTTGGCCATGTTCAACTTCAACCGTGTGTGCAATTACAGCATAATCATTTGGCCTGATGTCATGACCGTATTCCACAGCAAAAGCTTTGGTAAATTCAGCGCCAAAATAAAGAATGATGGACGAATAATATATCCACACCAGCAGCACCACAATTGAACCTGCCGTGCCATACGAATCGCTTAAGTTACTTTTTGAGATGTAAAATGATATACAAAATTTGCCCAGCATAAATAAGAGGGCGGTGGCAATAGCGCCGGCTATCACATCCCTGTATTTTACTTTAGCATCTGGCAGCACTTTAAAAATTACTGCGAATAATGTACTAATAACAATAAATGTAATCAGCAGGTTAATGATATAGAAGACCACAAGCGTTACCTCAGGAAATTTTTGTTGCAAGCGATCGGTCAGTCCTTCAACCAGGGCTGTTATGCCGAGAGATACCAATAGTAAAAACCCAAGACTTGCAATAACACCGAATGATAATAACCTTGTTTTTACCAGTTTAAACCAACCGGCTTTGGCTTTTACTTTCAATCCCCAAATGGTATTTATTGAATCCTGTATCTCAGCAAAAATGGTTGTTGCACCAATAAGTAATGTTATACCGCCAACAATGGCAGCCACATTGCCTTTGCCTTGCAGGGCTGCATTTTTTATAATTTCCTGCAGTTGTATGGCGGCATCCTGGCCCACAAAGCCGCTGATTTGCCCGTAAATACTGCCTTCTACGGCTTCTTTACCAAAAAAGAAACTGCTGATAAAAACAATAAGTATCATCAGCGGCGCTAAAGAAAATATAGTATAATACGCCAGTGATGCGCTAAGCTTTGTGATCTTGTGCTCGGAAAAGCCTGCAAAAGAATTTTTTAAAACATGCCAAAGCCCTTTTGGTGTAATCCTCTTCATTATTCCAAAATTTTAAGCCTACCTGCAAATAAACAGCCAACCTGGTTATTATTGATGTTGAACTGCGTAAGCCTGCATAATGTAAAAGATTTTATCAGCATTTTTGCAGTATACTTCCCGGGTATGAAAAAATTAGTCATCTTATCGTGTATTATTTTTTTGCTGAGTTGTAAAAAGAAATATGATAATCCGCATATTTTGATAAGTACGCAATTTGGGGAAATGGAAGCTGAACTCTACGCATCGAAAGCGCCGAAAAGTGTAGCAACTTTTCTTCAATTTGTAAATGAACACCTTTATGACAATAGTACTTTTTACCGTGTTTTAAAAGAAGGCAATCAACCTACCTCAGCTTTTAAAACAGAAATTATACAAGGTGGTATATGGAACACTGATAATGCCAAAGCATTAAAGCAACCCTTGATTCCGCATGAAACAACCAGGCAAACCGGAGTAACGCATAAGAACGGCACATTATCATTGGCCCGCACGGAGCCAGGCACGGCTTCTACTGAATTTTTTATTTGTGTGGGAGATCAGCCTTTGTACGATTATGGCGGCAATACCAACCTCGACAGGCAGGGATATGCGGCCTTTGGAAAAATTATTAAAGGCCTTGATATATTACATAAAATACATCATCAGCCAGAAAACGGGGAAGACTTTTATCCGCCCGTTCCTATCTTTTCAATCAAACAATTATGAAACTTATGAAATACCGGCGGTTAAAACTTTGCCTTATTGTAATTGCTGTTACATTTGATATTGCTATCAGCAAACTTGTTAAGAACATTGTTATCAGTTAATTGTCGCAAGTGAAAAAAAACCTTAATAAAGTAACCGGTGCCGGGTTACTTATCGCTTTGGGAATAATTTATGGCGACATCGGCACTTCACCCTTATATGTATATAATGAGATTATAAATGGTAGAACCATTTCTGATGCTTTAATCATAGGGAGTTTATCCTGTATCATCTGGACAATAACCCTGCAGACAACTATTAAATATGTAATACTTATTTTAAGAGCTGACAACAAGGGTGAAGGTGGAACATTTGCTCTATATGCTCTTGTACGCCGGCGGTACAAATGGCTGGTAGTACCGGCGATGATTGGCGGAGCAGCGCTTTTGGCTGACGGTATAATCACGCCGCCTATTTCTATTACCTCAGCTATAGAAGGCTTAAAAGAAATTGATGCCTTACATAATTTAGGAACAGGCATAATTGTAATTATTGTATTGGTAATACTTGCACTCTTTTTTTTCCTGCAGCAATTTGGCACCAAATCCATAGGCAAAATATTTGGACCTGTCATGTTCACATGGTTCACCATGCTGGCTGTTTTAGGCGCTTTTCATGTAATGGATGATTTAAGTATTTTAAAAGCTTTTAATCCATACTACGCCATAAGGCTTCTGTCTACTTACCCCGAAGGATTTTGGTTATTGGGTGCCGTCTTTTTATGTACCACCGGTGCTGAAGCATTGTATAGTGATCTTGGCCATTGCGGCCGGGGAAACATACGTATAACCTGGATTTATGTAAAAGCCTGCCTCATATTAAATTATATCGGACAGGGTGCCTATCTCCTGGCACATCATCAAGGCTTAACTATAACAGAGCAGGTAAAAACGGAACTACGAATTAATGCTTTTTATGATCTTATGCCTGAATGGTTTGTACTAATAGGCGTTATAATAGCTACCGTAGCCGCCATCATTGCCAGCCAGGCCATGATCTCCGGATCTTTTACATTGATAAGCGAAGCCATCCGCTTAAATCTCTGGCCAAAGCTTAAAATAAAATATCCTTCTGAAGAAAGAGGACAACTATTCATTCCGGGCATTAATACCATGATGTTCATTGGTTGTATAGGCGTGGTATTATACTTTCAGGAGTCATCAAAAATGGGCGCCGCTTATGGCCTCGCCATTATTGTAACCATGCTGGCTACTACTATATTATATGCCAACTATATGGTGATGCACCGGGTAAAGTCTGCCTGGATCTTTTTGTTTCTCGGCGCATACCTTATTATTGAAACGGCCTTCCTGGTGGCTTTAATGGAGAAATTTATACATGGGGGCTATATTACCTTAATAGTCGCCATATTTATGTTTATGGTGATGTACTTATGGTACAGGGCCCGTAAAATTAAGAACCGCTACGTGGAGTTTGTCCGGCTGGAACAGTATTTACCCTTGCTACAGGAATTAAGCAATGATATGTCCATCACTAAATATGCAACGCATCTTGTGTATTTAACCAGCGCTAATAACCCTAAAGAAATTGGGCATAAAATCATTTATTCCATCTTAAACCGTAAACCTAAAAGAGCAGACATTTACTGGTTTGTTCATGTAGACACTTTAGATGATCCCTTCACCTCGGAATACACCGTTGATATTATTATTCCTAATGAAGTGGTAAGAGTTGAATTTAGGTTAGGCTTTAGAATTGAGCCACGTATAAATTTAATGTTCAGGAAGGTTGTTGAAGATATGGTGGCAAGGCGGGAAATAAATATTACAAGCCGGTACGAAAGTCTTCAAAAAAATAATGTAGTGGGCGATTTTGAATTTGTTGTGATGGAAAAATTTCTTTCGCAGGATAATGAATTGCCTTTTCTTGAAAGGATTATTATGAAGTTGCATTTTTGGTTAAAAGCAAAAAGCCTTAGCGAAGAAAGAGGCTTTGGCCTTGAACAAAGCAACGTTACTGTTGAGCAATTTCCGTTGATTGTCTCCCCTGTTACTAATGTGCGGCTTAACAGGATATTTCCTGATGAAGAATGATGTTGAAAATTAGCGCCTCATTACACTTTCAACCCTGGTCATTTACAAACCGGTAACCAATGCCGGATTCAGTAATAATGTAATTAGGGCGGTTTGCATCAGTCTCTATTTTCTTCCGAAGCTGTGCTATAAAAACTCTTAAATATTGGGATTGGTTAATGTAGCCCGGCCCCCAGACTTCACGCAAAAGATATTGATGTGTTAACACCTTTCCTTCATTTTTGGCAAGAAGGGAAAGCAACCTGTATTCTGTAGCGGTAAGTTTAATGTGCTCGTTATTCTTTTTAATCGTTCTCGCTTCCAGGTCAATGGTTATCTCTCCACAGGTAATACTTAAGTTACCTTCTTCTCCTACAACACTTCTTAATGCAGAGCGGATACGGGCTAACAATTCACCCGTACGAAAAGGTTTGACGAGGTAATCATTTGCGCCATTATCCAGGGCTTTAATGATCTCATCCTCGCTGTTTTTTACAGAAAGAATTAATATAGGATTTGTGAACCACTTTCTTAGTTGTTGTAAAACAGATTGGCCATCGTCATCGGGCAAACCAAGATCTAAAATGATCATATCTGGCGGATGATTCTCTGCTGTTATCAAGCCATTCTTAGCATTCTCTGCCTGGTTAACTGTATAGTTATTGCTTTGCAATGTTATCTCTAATAGCTTACGGATCTGTACCTCATCATCTATAATTAATATCTGCGCCTTATTCATTTTTAATGCGTTTTTAAATGAGACGTTTGCGCAGCTATATTAATCGTAAATTTTGCACCGCCCGTTCTTAAATTTTCTAGATGAACTGTGCCGCCAAGCGCTTCTGTAAAGCCTTTCACTATAGAAAGCCCCAAGCCGGTACCACCTGTCTTTGTATTTTTTAAGCGGTAAAATTTATTAAAGACGTTATCAATTTCATCTGCGGGAAATCCGCCGCCGTTATCCTCAACAATCAGTTCTAACAGGCCGCCATGGGCGTGCGCTACAATGTTTATCTCACTATCATCAGTTGTATATTGGATGGCATTATTAACCAGGTTATAAATGATCTGTTCCAGCATAGCCTTATCTAATTTAAACACCGGTATTTCAGGGTTTACATTTATGGTGATCTTTTGTGATACATTATTTTCTTCAATGCGCTTTACAGCATCATAAATCACTTCAATAATATCGCACCAGTCTTTTTTGGGTTTAAGAAATCCTGATTCCAGCCGTGACATGCTTAACAAATTTTCAACCTGCTGATTGAGCCTGAACGTTGCTTTGGATATTTCTGTAACCAGATCATCTTTATTTTCAGGCGTGAGATTATGGTTATTTGATTGCAGGTTATCTGTTGCGCCAATGATAGTTGCTATGGGTGTTCTGAGTTCATGCGACAATGTATTCAATAATGTATCATACAACTTCACGGTGTTCGCCTTTTCTTCTTTTGCTCTTCCGATTTTTTCTATCTGCCTTATCTTATAGGTAAGTGCTGCATTTAAAAGCGCTATCACAAAATACATTAGTAATAAAATAGAATCTTCTGTAGAGCCAACCTGCAGCGTGAAATTAGGTGGTATAAAAAAATAATCCCAGATGATGGCGCTTAAAATGGCCGTTACAAATACAGGTATAATGTCGAACAACGCCGCAGCTATAGACACAGTCAGCAATAAAATAAAGGCTACCACTTTGTAATCTAAATACCTTCTTATTGAAAAACACAAGGCTGAAATAATCACTACAATGCTAAGGCTGATCAGCAGTTGAATAGGTTTACTTATTTTATTTATGAATAGCTCCATGGTAGCTCACAAAAATAGATTGGTATTTATAAGTGCTAGATAAAATAGTCAGTGTTATGTATAAGGATTTTATAAAGATTTATCATTAGAGTTAAATCTAAATACATACAAATCAAACTTTTCATAACCTTTATGTTGCGATCTTTATGTGATTTGCAAGAGTTAAATCAATGATGTGAGAAAAAAT
>JANLXV010000444.1:0-7890 GCA_031365305.1 Chitinophagaceae bacterium | reverse complement strand
GGCGGCAGAAGACACCAATGAAAAAGATTGCGAAGAAAAAGTTTTTGCTGATGACCACCTTGAAAAAGCAGATGTTAGCTCGTTTTATGCGTATAGCATTGTTGATGAATTAATAAATGTGGCTTTTCAAAATAAGATCGTTAGCAAAAAAATGTCTGAAGAGTATGCTTTTTCAATAAATTAAATACTGCAGTATATTGATTAAATTTTACACTCAAGCCTGTTAAGCCAAATTTTTTCCCTGCCTGTTGCCCGTCTTCCCGGCAGCATTAATTAATTCCATACATTTTACCGGTAACCATTATTATTTGTAGGCGTACATTGTGCATTTACTATTAAGATGGACCATCTTGAAAAAGCTTTTCACTAATCTTACTTTCTGGGTATTATTGGCTATTGCGAGCGGCGCCATCCTTGGGCATTATGCACCACCTGTTGCACTTAAGATGGAAATACTTGGCAAGTACTTTATTGCCATCGTAAAGTTATTCATTAACCCTATTATTTTTCTCACCATTACACTTGGCATAAGCGGAATGAGCAGCCTTAAAAAGGTGGGCGCCTTAGGCGGAAAGGCTTTGTTGTATTTTGAAATTGTGACAACGGCGGCTCTTATCATCGGCATCATTGTAATGAATGTTATAAAACCCGGGCATCTTGTAAATACTGCTGCCATTGGTTCTTCAGACATTTCGCCCTATGCTGCCGGTGCAAAACAATTTAGCTGGTGGCAATTTTTTAAAGACAATCTTACCATACAGATATTATGCCTGGCCATTATCTCGGGTATTTTTTTAAGTAAATATTCACGCAGGGAAAAGATAATTCCGGTGCTGTCTCTTATTTCAAAATATGTATTTAAAGCCTTGCATGTTGTGATGTACCTGGCGCCGCTTGGTGCCTTTGGCGGCATGGCCTTCACCATAGGAAAATATGGACTTCATACACTGTTGCCCTTAGCCAGGCTTATGGTAACGATGTACATTACCATGGCGATTTTTATTTTTGTGATTCTTCGCTTTATCCTGAGCACTTATAAAATAAGTATTCTCAAATTTTTAAAATACATAAGGCGGGAATTATTGATAGTGCTCGGCACCTCATCTTCTGAGGCAGCCCTGCCTTCTCTTATGGAAAAGCTGGAGAAAATGGGATGTGCCAAACCCGTAGTTGGCCTGGTGGTTCCTGCTGGTTATTCCTTTAACCTGGATGGCACAACACTTTACTTATCCATGTCAGTAATGTTTTTAGCGCAGGTATACAATGTTCATTTAAGTTTTCATGAGCAGCTAAGCATTATAGCTATATTATTTATCACCAGTAAAGGCGCTGCCGGCGTTACAGGCAGCGGTTTTGTTGTTTTAGCCACCACGCTTGCTGCTGTAAAAACAATACCTCTTGAAGGCCTGGCTTTATTGCTGGGTGTAGATAGATTTATGTCAGAAGCAAGAGCTATTACCAATTTTATAGGCAATGGCGTGGCTACTATTTGGCTGGCAAATAACGAAAGGCAATTTGACCGGCAGAAGATGGAAAATGCCTTTAATGATGATCATATTTGATTGAGCTGGTTAATTTGAAATATTAAATAATTGTGAAGAAATCTAAAAAGATGGCCCTTATAATTTTAGGGATTTGAATAATATCCTCACGCCAACTTTTTCCTGAAACCCTTTATAGCAGAAGCTTTTGTAATAATGCTCTTTGTAAAATTGACCTGTGCAAGGGCTGATTTTAAGTGATCTTTTTAAGTGTCATTTTACAAAGAAAGACCTTTCTGATTTTAATGTGTACTTTTTACATATCTTTGTCATCGAAAGCGGAAAAAAGTAAAAACAACCGCGAACGGATTGCTTATTATATGGATTTTTTTAAACCTCTTAAACAAAGTATTATGAAAAAGCAATCGTTCAAAATTTTGACAAACAAAGTTCTTAGATCTTTCTTTTTAGTTTCAGTGTTATTATTGTCTTTCAATGCCATTAATGCACAGGTAGCAAAAACAAGCGTAAATAACGCTGATGTAAAATTTGTAGGCACAAAGGAAGAAATGTTAGTGTTTAACGTGACTTACGACAATACACCAGGTGATAAAGTCGTTGTATCTGTGAATGACAAAAAAGGTAACAGCCTTTTTACCCAGAGTTATAGCGACACTACTTTCAATAAGCAATTCATGATTCCAAAAGAATTTGAAAACAGTAAGCTTTACTTTAATATTCAAAATTTAAAGAAAGACTTATCAAGCACATTTGAAGTAAGTGCAAAAGAGCAGGTTATACAAGATGTAACCATAACAAAAGTTGGGCTTTAATTAGCCTGATATCAATTAGATTTTAATTTTTCTTTATAGCAAGCAATCGTTAACGGCCTCCTGTTTCTACAGGGGGCCTTTTTTTGCAAAACTTTATTTTAAGGCCAGGGCATTAAAAGCCATTTGCAGCCCGTGACGAGTTCTTTGCTATTTTTGAAGATGGATTTTTCTGCTAACACAAACATCAACGATAAAGGTTTTGAACTCTTGGCAAACGCTCTTCCTCAAATTGTGTGGAGCGCCAGGCCAGATGGCTTTATAGATTTTTTTAACCAGAAATGGTACGATTATACAGGGTTTACCAAAGATGAAGGTGGCGACCAAAGCTGGATACCCGTGCTGCACCCGGATGATGTAAAACTATGTGTTGATACCTGGTATCATTCCATTAAAACAGGCTCTCCTTATAAAATAGAATATCGTTTTATTGATCATGCTAACCCCGGTAAATACCGCTGGTTTTTAGGCACTGCGTTACCGGTTAAAAGTGATAAGGGAGAGATTGTGCGCTGGTTTGGAACCTGTACAGATATTGACGACCAGAAAAGCATTGAAACCAGTTTTCGAAATAGTGAAGAAAAATTTCACTTTATGTGCGATGCCATGCCACAGCATGTTTGGACGGCGAACGCTAAGGGCGGGCTTGATTATTTAAACCAGCGGGCCATCACTTATTTTGGCAAGCCTGCCCATGAAATTATTGCCAACTGGTGGGCCGGCTGCATTCACGAAGATGATAGTAAAAAGGCTTTTGACATTTGGCAAAATGCTGTGAACAGTGGCGAGCCTTATGAAGTTGAGTTTCGCCTGAAAAACAAAGACAATCAATATAAATGGTACTTAAGCAGGGCTACGCCTTTTATAAATAAAGAAGGAGAAATAAAATGGTTTGGCACCAACACGGATATTGAGGAGCATAAAGTAAATGAGCAGAAGAAGGATGAGTTTATCAGCATGGCCTCTCATGAATTGAAAACACCTGTTACAAGTATAAAAGGATATGCGCATGTGTTACAGGAAAAGCTAAAGGGCCAGGGTAATGACCTGGCTGTTGAATTGCTGAAGCGGATGGACATGCAGGTTAATAAACTCACCAAGCTTATAGGAGATGTATTGGATGTTACAAGGCTTGAGGGCAGGCATCTGCAATTAAGCAAACACGATATAGATTTTAAAGAGGTAATAGTTGAGGCTGTTGAAAACGTTCAGAATATATCGCCGCAACACAACATTGTAATTGAAACAAATGAAAACATTGCGTTTACCGGCGATAAGCTAAGGCTTGAACAGGTGCTAAATAATTTTTTAACCAATGCCATAAAATATTCTCCGGGCAAGGATAAAGTAATTGTTCGCTATTGGAAAGAAAAAAATAATATTATAACCTCCATCCAGGATTTCGGCATTGGTATAGAAAGAGAAAATCTCACCAAACTTTTCGACCGCTTTTACAGGGTAGATAATACCTCGATGAAGTTCCAGGGCCTTGGCCTGGGTTTATATATTTCTTCTGAAATTATCAAAGCGCATAACGGGAGCTTCTGGATAGAAAGCGAGCTTGGCCAGGGGTCTACCTTCTTTTTTTTATTGCCGGTAACAGAACAAAGTGGTGGCCTGAATATTAAAACGGATAACCAAACCTATTACGGCGAAGACCAGTTAACTATAGTTTTTAATAAAAAACATGATCGCTTAGATGTGGACTGGACGGGCTTTCAAAATCTTCAATCTGTAAAAAGAGGTTGTTATGTAATGCTCGATCTGTTGAAGAAAAACAATTGCACAAAGGTTTTAAATGATAACACACATGTAATCGGCAACTGGTCTGAAGCGTCTGACTGGGGCGGAAAAGTCTGGTTCCCGGCCATGCAGGAAGCAGGCTTAAAATATTTTGCCTGGATCTATTCACCCAGCACCTTTAGCCAGTTAGCTGCTAACAAAAGTGTAGATGTGATGTTGGGCAAAATCACTGCGCAATTTTTTATTGAAAAAAAGGAAGCTGAAAAATGGCTCAACAGTTTAGAGAAAAAAAGAAGAACTAACAAGGCTATACAATAAACCATTTGCTGTCTGCATTTGTACTATAGCTTAAGCCATTACTCATATCATATACAGTTTTGCCGGAATGCTGATCAACAAATTCTTTAGTTGAATAAACTCTAATCCCGTTATTTTCTCTTGTGAGATAATTGATGAGTGCTGTAAGTGTGGGCGCTATATCATGCAGCCATTGCTCATCACTTTCTTTAACAAAGGCCTGGCTCATGGGTTCAATTAAAAAGTAAAAATTTAAAATTAAAAATTGTTTTCGGTAAGAAGATTTTCTATTCTTTGCGCCACCGTTTCATAATCAGTGTATCCCCTGGCAATCATCGTAAATTTTGTTTCTGAAGTTTGTATTAATACTGCCGGAAAACTATTAACCTGCAATTTACTGCACAACTGAAATTCATAATAAGCTTCTTCTTTATAACTGTTATCAGTCATCTTTTCATAAAATTCGGCCGCATCAATGTCATATTTTTCAAGCAGGTGGCGGTAGGCTTCATCATCCGTAAGATCACGGCCTTCAAAGTGCAAAGCGTATTGCAGATCGGTGGCAAAACTCACCTGCTGATCAGGAAAATATTCTTTAAAAACACAAAGGGCTATGGCCGGTTTTTCTGAATGAGGGAACCAATCGCTTTGTGTTGGATGAGAGATGTGCCAGAGATAATCTTCTCCAAATTTTACATCTGTAACTTCTTCAACTTTTTTATAAGCGGTACTGATGTATTGGGCTGTTGCACCAATGGCTACTGGTGTTTCAGGCAATATCATACCGCCGGATAGTACCTCAACCTGCAACCTGTTTTTGTAATTATCATTTACTTTTTTTATCACCTGCGAAAAGCCATAACACCAGCCGCACCACGCATCATAACAATATATAAGTGTTGCCTCCATAGTTATACCGAATACGATGAATTAATAAAAGACCACCTTCGGTTACGAAGCCTTTGCAATAAAAAATAATTAAGCACCATTGAGCATATGAGGGCAACAATGATTCCAACAATAGATTTAAAAATAAAAAAATGCATAACCGCTAGAATGCCCGGCAGCACCAATGAAAACAATATCCTTACAAACGATCCTGATTTTTGCGCAGCATTTTGGTGCATGGAAAAGGGAAACATTTTCATAATAAATAAAGTGTTTACCAACCCTGTTAAAAAAATATTAATAAAGCTTAAAAGCAACGTTGGGATAATGGTGAATCCGCACAAATAAATTGCTACAGCACTCAACACAAGAGCAAAAGGCGTATAAAATTTTATGATCATGGCTTTGTATGCACCTGACAAAATATACCCGGGCTTTTCCAATGGTAAGCTAAAATAAATCCATGAGGCTTTGTACTGTTCTGTAAAAGGCATCTGGTTGATGGCAGTGATTAAGATGAGACTGAAAGCATACAATACACCGAGCACAACAACGATTCCCTGCTGGTTCAGGGCAATAACATTTGCAAGACTTTTTTGCCCGTCTTTAAAAAACATGACGACCATGTACACCATGATGTAGCCAATAGACGGATACACTTTTAGTTTAAAATCTTTTAGCCGGTTGCTTAGCGTCCAGCAATTTATAAAGCCCAATTTTTCGCTTACGTTTGTAGTCGTCCATTGCGCAAGGATTTCAGCCAATGAGCTTGTGGTATTAACTTTTTTTGCTGATGAAATATTTGGTTGTTCTTCGCTGCCTGCCGTTATCTGTGATAGTTTTTGATTAAACGCCGGGGCAAAATATTTTATCACTAACCAGATGCTGAAAGGAGATGCAATAAATGTGATCAAAGCGCCGGCAACTAAAGAAAAATCCATTTTAAAAGTGCTAAAAAAAAACGTAGCTAAAGCAAACCAATAAGAAGGCAGGAACCATAGCCAACCACTGCTATGAAGCATGTCGCCAGAAGGGGCAATTAAGAATCTTGGAAGAAACTGGAAGCCGGCATAAACCGCAATACTTAAGATGATCTGAACATAGCTAATGATAGCATTAAACTTTTGCGGCGTAGTGAATTTTAGAACAACAAGGTAAATGGCATTGATGAGGAAAATGGTAAAGAGCGTTGCCATGAGCAGCACACAAAAAAGCGACAAGCCTGTTGCGATGCCGTTTCTAAAAAAAATAAAAAGAATGCCAGGCAATGCCATCGGCAAAACAATTTTTGCGCAATGGATAATGATGTGCAAAAGCCTGGAGGCCACAAAAGTTCTGTCTGATACAGGCTTTGGCAAGATGATGGCATTGTCTTTTACATCAAACAATACAGAAGTGAAATCTGCAATAAGTGTTGACGTAAGCACAAACATGTAGATAGAAAAATAGAAGGTAAGTTGTGCCGGCAAAGTACTGCCAGGTGTAAATGTGAAAAGAAACATACAACCCAGCACTGCACTAAAAAGCATTGTGCCAAGTGTTGCCAATGAAATGGTTTTCGTACTTGCATTTTGGCGTGACCGGTGAAAGGTGTTTGGCCTTCTGTCGTCAATGATAAGCTTGGTAGTAAGAATAAGTTTGAGCTGATCAGGATCTACATTGGCTTTTTTATAAAGCAATGATGGCGATAAAAAGAGACGCAGCAAGAATTGATTGATGATATTCATTTATCAAAAAGATTCATCAATTGATCAGCCTGTAATGCCGGCGATTCAGTAGATGTTAATTGCGAAAATATTTTTTCAAGGCTTGTATTGCCTGCATGATTTCGAAGATCATCAATAGTGCCGTCTGCCAGCACTTTACCATCACTTATTAAAATAATCCGGTCGCTTACCTTCTCAACAATATCCATGATGTGGCTTGAGTAAAAAATGGTCTTGCCTTCTTTAGCCAGCCTGCTGATGAGTTCTTTTACAATGATCACGCTGTTGGCATCAAGGCCACTGAGCGGTTCATCGAGGATAATAATTTTTGGATCATGCAGAATACCCGAAACCAATAACACTTTTTGTTTCATGCCTTTGCTAAACGTATCCATCCGCTGATCTAAATTGCCTGACATGCCAAAGGCTGTCAGCATACCTGTTGCTCTTTTGTCTATCACTTCTTTTTTTAATCCATATAAGCTTCCAGTGAAAAAGAGAAATTCTCCTGGCGTAAGTACTTCATACATTTCGGCAAGCTCCGGCACATAGCCGATGATCTTTTTTACTTCCAACGCATCCTGCTTTACATCGAAGCCTGCCACGGTTACCGTGCCTTCGAAGTCGCTGATAAGGCCGCATAAAATTTTTACCGTTGTGCTTTTGCCTGCACCATTTGGGCCTATGTAACCAATGATTTGCCCGGGGTTAATGCTTAAATTAATGCCCTGCAAAACATGCTTGCTGCCGTAGTATTTGTGAACGTTGTTAAGCGTAATAATTGGCTCCATAGTTAATGTGCTTCCAGCCAGTTTTGCCCCGATCCTATTTCTGCATTGGCCGGTACATCATTAGGTAACATGAGTGCGGTTTGCATGCCATGTAGTATGATTGGTTTTATCAGGTCTATTTCGTCTTTGTGCGCATCAAACACCAATTCATCAT
>JANLXV010000075.1:0-4090 GCA_031365305.1 Chitinophagaceae bacterium | reverse complement strand
TGGTGCGTAACCGCATCATTTCAATATTTGGAAGGTTAGGTTTTAGTGTTGCGCAGGGGCCGGAGATAGAAGATGACTGGCATAATTTTACAGCGCTTAATTTACCAGAAGATCATCCTGCAAGAGATATGCAGGATACATTTTATGTAACAGGAAATGATAACAGTGAAAAGGGCTGGATGCTACGCACACATACCAGTAGCGTGCAGGTGCGTGAAATGGAGAAAGGGATTTTGCCTATACGAATCATTTGCCCGGGGCGGGTTTATCGTAATGAAACGATTAGTGCAAGGGCACATTGTTTTTTTCACCAGGTAGAAGGTTTGTGCATTGATGAAAATGTATCCTTTGCTGACCTGAAACAAACCTTATACTTTTTTGTGAACGACATGTTTGGTGAAGACATCAATATTCGTTTTCGCCCTTCGAATATCCCTTTAACCGAGCCAAGTGCAGAAATGGATATCAGTTGCCTGATCTGTAAAGGCAAGGGCTGCAATGTTTGCAAGCATACAGGTTGGGTTGAAATATTGGGATGTGGAATGGCGCATCCCAACCTTTTGGAAAATTGTGGTATTGATAGTGAAAAGTATACTGGCTTTGCTTTTGGAATGGGGGTTGAAAGAATTGCCATGCTAAAATACCAGATAAAAGATTTACGCTTATTTAGTGAAAACGATGTACGTTTTTTACAACAGTTTACCTCTGCTTATTAACAACTAATTACAATGAATGTGTTTATCGCTTTAGAATTTAAGACTGCTCAACTGCACTATCTATGCAGAAAATAATTTGTGTATGTGGTGCCGGTACAATGGGCTATGGTATAGCCCAGGTGTTTGCAGTACATGGTTTAAAAACTATTTTATTTGATGTAAATGCTGCACAGCTTGACTTTGCAAAGAAGGCGATTGTCAGCAACCTCGAATATCTTTTAGGCAAGGGGAAAATCACCAATGCACAAGCAGAAAAAACCAAAGACAATTTAACATTTACAACAAATATTTCTGAGTGCAGGGCAGATGTCATTATTGAAGCCATAGGTGAAAATGGATCTATAAAGACCTCGTTATACAACCAGCTTACGCAGGTGATTACACCTGAAGCAATAATTGTCTCCAATACGTCTTCGCTCTCTATAAGTACTCTGCAAAAAAAAATTACACATCCTGAAAGATTTGCCGGTATGCACTTTTTTAACCCGGCACCCTTAATGAAGTTAGTGGAGGTGATCAGGGGTGAACAAACAGCAGATGAAATTATTAAAGCACTTGTCGCTATTTGCAATATGCTGGAAAAAACGCCGGTGATCTGTAATGATTCGCCGGGGTTTATTGTAAACCGTGTGGCCAGGCACTATTACCTGGAAGCCATGCATCTTGCAGAGCACGAGCACATCTCTCTCGACGACATTGATACCGTTATGCAGGCCACCGGTTTTAAGATGGGCCCGTTTCATTTAATGGACCTGATTGGTATTGATATAAATCTCTCAGTTACTGAAAGCCTTTACAGGGACTTTAATTTCATTAAAAGATTTGAGCCTTCTGCAATGCAGGTGAATAAAGTAAAAGAAGGACAACTCGGAAAAAAAACAGGAAAAGGATTTTATGATTATAATTCGTAAACCCAGGGCAGACAAAATTCTGAATGTTATAAAATGACGTTACATAATACAGATGAAAACCCAACTGAACCTGCAGCTACTTCAACAACTATTCTTGTAACAGGTGGCGCTGGTCTGGTCGGTCACGAACTCCTGTCCCGGCTTCTTGACAAAGGGTATCATGTAAAAGCAACCTGGCATAAAACGTCCTTAAAAATTCTTCACAAAAATCTTACAATTATTAAATGTGATATTCTTGATGTTGAGGTATTGGCAGAAACCATAAAAAATATAAAGACAGTTTTTCATTGCGCTGCCATGGTATCTTTTAATGATGATGATACCGATGAGATTACCCGTGTAAATGTAAATGGCACAGCAAATATTGTGAACGCTGGTATAGAAGCCGGTGTGGATAAACTTATTTATGTAAGCTCTGTGGCTGCATTGGGTAATATTAAAGACAACCAAATAATCAATGAAGCATTTGATCCTGAAAGTGAAACAGCATCGAGCCATTACAGCCAATCTAAATGGTGGGCTGAAATGGAAGTATGGCGTGGAACCGGCGAAGGTTTGGATGCTATCATCGTTAACCCCTCCATAATTATTGGTGGCAGCGATTGGACAAGAAGCTCAACAAAGATTTTTAAAACAGCCTGGCAGGAGTTTCCCTGGTATACAGAAGGGGGCACAGGCTTTGTGGATGTGCAGGATGTTGTTAAAGCGATGATAGCCCTTTGGGAAGAAGGCATATCAAATCAGCGTTTTATTTTAAGTGCTGAAAATATTTCATACCAGAACATCTTTACCACTATTGCCAGATCTTTTGGCAGGAGGCCGCCTTACAAAAAAGTAAATTCGTTTTTAGCAGGATTTATATGGCGAATTGAAACGCTTCGCCACTTTTTTACCAATCATCAACCACTACTCACCAAGCATACCGCCCATACTGCATTGGCCAAAAGATATTATGATAACTCAAAAGTTAAAAATACCTTAAGTGGTTTCGTCTTCAGGCCTATATCAGAAACAATTGCCGATACTTGTAAAGTGTTATCCGACGTTTATCATTTATAAATTTCAATTCAATATTTATGAAACTGATTGTATGGTTGGTGGGCCTTGTTATTTCTCTTCCTGCATTTTCTCAAAACAATGATTATATTATTACAGGCAAGGTAGTTGATAAAACCAACGGCTCGCCTTTAACCGCTGCTTCGGTTTTTGCAGATAACACCACTTTTGGTGTTGCCACAAATACCGATGGCACCTTTAGCCTTAAATTACCAAAGGGCGGCTACAATATTGTGGTTACTTCTACCGGGTACGAAAACGAAAGTATAAGGGTAAGCAGTAATGATAACAGCGCCCTGATTTTCGAATTACGGCCAAAAGAAAAAATGATGGAAGAAGTGTCTGTGGTAGCATCTAATATAGTAAAAGATGGCTGGGAAAAGTATGGACAAATATTTACCGAACAGTTTGCAGGCACAACAGCATTTAGTAAACAAACATCATTCAGTAACCCGGATGTTCTTAAATTTTACTTCAGTAAAAAAAAGAACCGCATAAAAGTTTTAGCCAACGAGCCTTTAATTGTTGTGAACCAGGCTTTGGGCTATACTATAAAATTTGCCATAGATTCTTTTATTTACGATTATACGAATAAGGTAAGCCAGTTTGAAGGTTACCCATTATTTGAAGAAATTGATGGCACACCGGAGCAGAAAGCACAATGGCAGCAAAATCGTTTGAAAGCTTATCATGGCTCTCAACTGCAATTCATGCGTAGCCTGTTTAATCAAACACTGGATAGTGCAGGGTTTGAAGTGCAGTTTATTGTAAAGAATAATAATAAAGAGATGCCGATACCTGTGAAGAATTTATACGGTGCACTTAATTACTTAAAAGATGACAGTACAAACACAGTGGAGTTCCGGCCGAATCAGCCTGATATAGCTGTGATCTATAAAAAAGAAAAACCTGAAGAAGGTTATGCCTCCGGGGAGGCGGGTGCTAAAAAATCTTTCCAGCTATCAACCATGAGTATTACACCAGGTGAATCAATAATTGTTGAGCAGAATGGCTATTACTTCGACCAGAAAGATATAACGACAAACGATTACTGGGGGTATAAAAAAATTGCAGATATGTTGCCGTATGATTATGCTCCAAATGAATAATTAAAAATGAAAATGAAAAAGTAAAAAGTAAAAAATAAAAAGATATACTGTCACCCAATGACCATTGACCGATGACCACTGGCTATAATTCGGACGGCCTTCGTTGATTGAAAAGTTTGTCCCACATTTCAGGAATACGTTTTATCCAGACTAATTCTTTTTGCTTTTTTAAAGCCGGTTCAGCAGGGGAGCCAAAATATACTTTGCCTTCAGGTACATCTTCACCTACACCGCTTTGTGCAAGAACAACAGCATTGTTGCCGATGTGTAAAAGTTTATTGATACCCGCCTGCCCCCA
>JANLXV010000681.1:0-22983 GCA_031365305.1 Chitinophagaceae bacterium | reverse complement strand
AAGGCTGCTTTTTTTGTTGAAATGTACTTGAGGTTTAGTCTTTATAACGGGTAAATACTTTATTAAAAGCGCCTATGGCTATAGTTTTATACTCTGTATTAAACTTATATTTTATTTGTTTAAAAAACAGCCAGTCTGTTATCTTAACCTGCTTGCTGGTGATATCCATAAAAGGCTCAAAATACATCGGCTTATCCTCTGGTGGTGTACGGTTTCCCCACACGGCTTTTACCCCTTTTAAAATACAGCTTTTATCATCGGGCTTTGTTCTGAATGCCACAAAAAGAAAAGCGATAATGATAACAGCGGCAATTATTTTTTTCATATACAATTAATGACGCAATAATAATTAGTTAGTTTGAATGAAAGGTAACTGTTTCAATTCAGCTAATTTTATTGGCGTTGGCATAATTTAAATAATCACACAATCCATATAATTATGAGTAATTTATTTAATACAGAAATTGAAGGCCGGCAATTTAATTTTCAACCTATTGGCGTTGGCCACGAAGATGGGTATCATGTGGACGTAAAGGATAAAGATGGCACCCGGTGGGAATTTACTTTACTGCATACAGATAACGGATGGCATATTGAAGCTGAAAAATTACCGGCCTGGATAGAATCATCTAAAGAAAAACTTATTGAAACCGTTGAAAGGTACAGTTAACCCGTGAAGAAATTGTTTTTTATTTGCTCCCGTGGAGCAAGATGTTTGTAGAAAAGAAACCCAAAAGGGAATTTTTCGTGCCAGAGGTACGATACATTTTAAATGATGTTGTGTACCTACGGCACACATAACCCATTATAAATTTTCTACAAATATTTTGTGCCTACGGCACAATTTAAATCTCATTAAGATAAACACTTCTACAGGTTATGGTGATAAAATGGTTTAATGAAACCTGATTTATTAAAATGTTTTGCCGCCTTCGCTTTTTATTCTCAAAAACAACTCATTCATTTTCGTAGCCTTTAATTACTACTCTCGGCTTATTACTACAGGAATTGAGTAAATATTTTTCAAGCGCTTTTGGGTTGCCAAGAATTTTATAAAATTCATCTAAATAAGCAGTTGTTGATTTAATAGTTTTTGAATCTAATAAACTACAGGAAGTATAAACATTATAAATCTTTTCTTTTAAAGCCATAAACCTGTTCACAAAAGGTGCGGCATCTTCCTGTCGCAGGCAGTTGCCAAAAAAATACCTGTCCTGCACAGAATTAAGCTCAAGCTCTTCAGCGGGCTTTGCATAAGGCGCATTTACAATACCGCTGTGGTCAAAATCATAAGGTACCGTTTGTGGTTTTGCTGATGAATCGCTATAAAACAATTTCAGGTTGTGCAGGTATTCAACTGACCAATCCGTATTGCCTATCATCAATTGGAACAACGACATTAACTGGAACTGATTTTGATCAACCTGCGTTCTTGCAGCTCTTTTGGCAGCGGCCATTAAATAACCATTTCGTTTGGCAAGCGTATTTTCATCTTCAAGCAAAAAACAATAATGTGTTTCAGGTTTCTTTTTACCAACAGAATCAATAAACTCAATTTGTGCAAGTCTTGCATTAAAACTCAGCGGCGTAAAAAGATTGTATAATTTATAAACGAGATATTCTTTAATAACATAGTCTTCATTATCTAAACAAGGCATCACAAGCTTTAGCTTTTCCTGTTTTTGAAATAGGCTGTTTTTGAGTTTTGAAGACTTATTGATGTTGATTAACAAAGGAGGCAGTGCACAATTTTCTGCCAGCTTTCTGAAATGCCCCCTCGTTTTTAGTTGTATGCCAATATTGGCAAGGCTTCCATCCTGTTTTGCATATTGCAACATTGCCGGGTGGTAAGGTGCGCCATCTTTACGATCGCGGTATAAGTCTTTTAATTTGCCGGAGATTTTTAATTGCAAAACTGAATCAAAAGAGAACAACGGGCCGGGAATGTAGGCTGTAGAAATACCTGGCTTTCTTGCCTTTTTAGATACTTTAAACTTTCCCTGCGAAAAGGATATTTGTGTAGCAAAAAACAGAACAACGAATAATAAGATTTTACCTAGCCGGGGGCGGTACATGCTTAAATATAATCAAAACAATATTTAAATACAAGTACGAACTATCCAAATGCATTATTTAAAAAACAATACTGTCTAAGTTTGAAATATAATTATCTTGAAAGCCCGTTTGAACAATCTGTAACAATATAATAATAGGTTTTTCACATAGGCTAAGTTTGCTTTTCCTATGTATCTATATGTCCATATCGTTTAAGTTTTAAAATTGAGACGCTACACAAAAAACTGACCTTAATAAATAACAGGTAAATTCATTTTATAATTTTTATTGAAGATGACACCCATTAAAACTGAAGTTTGGCAGCGTGGCCCTGTTGAGGGGATACCGCCATTATTACAACCGGTTGCACATGCATTATTGCAGGCAAGGGAAGAAGTTTTTGAGTTGATGACAGATTTCGATGAAACACTTTTATGGCAGACACCCGCTGCCCTGGCTTCGCCGGCATTCCATTTACAACATTTATCAGGTGTGTGCGATAGAGTATTTACTTATGCACGGAGAGAGTTATTATCAAGTGAACAATTTGAACAACTTAAAGCTGAAGACAACCAGGATTTAAATATTACTATTGAGCAACTGCTTAACCGTTTTGATGAACAGGTTGACAAAGCACTCCTGCAACTTAAAAAAACAGACGAAAAAACATTGACACACTTCAGGGGAGTAGGCAGGCAGCAATTGCCATCAACCGTAATGGGTTTGCTGTTTCATGCGGCTGAACATACCATGCGGCATGTGGGGCAATTACTGGTTACAGTTAACATTTTAAAAAGTAATAAATTATAGTAAGAATCGTTATCATTTATGCTTCCGCAACCTCTTTTTTTGTAGGTTTGCGGCCTAAACTAATTGAATACACCTGCTTATGAGACCTTTGTTTATATGTGCTTTAGCCATATCCATAATTTCATTTATTTCAAGCTGCCAAAAAGGCTTTACTATTGATGATGTACCGGTTGTAACGGATTCGATACCGAGAGATTCTTTGCCAATAAACGATACTTCAAAAATTTTACAAATACTTTTTATTACGCCAGACAGCGCCAAAGCCGGCGACACAGTTTTGATCACAGGCAGGGGATTTTCTACAATCGGCTCAGCAGGAACTATTTCTATAAACGGCCTACCCATTTCAATAATAAAATTGACTGACACAACTTTAGCTGTAAAATTACCTGAAGGCTTTACATCAGGGCCAATTAGCATCGTAACAGGAGATACTTCAATCATTTCAATAATAAACATTATTGCCAAAACACAGGATTCTGTAATTACAACTTCTTTCTGGAAAGCAAGGGCGTCTATAAGTTTTGCGGCAGGCGATGAGCCATATATATTTGCCTTCGGTGCTTCAGTAGGTAATAAAGGCTATCTTTTTAATCGAAGTTTAAAAGAATTTGATCCGGCTACAAATATTTGGACTCCTAAGCCTGGAGCACCTGTAAATTTTTCTCCGGGATTTGCTTTCGTACTTGATGGAAAAATATATGCCGGCAGTGCAGTTCAGGCAGACAATCAACTTGACGTTGCGAAACAAGTTTGGGCTTACGATCCTGCTACCGGGCAGTGGACAAGAAAAGCTGATTTTCCCGGTGAGGCACGGCTGCAGCCATTTGCATTCAGCACATCTTCTTACGGCTACATTGGTGGTGGTGATGCATCCGGCGAAGACTTGAATTCTAATGACTTCTGGCGATATGATGCAGCGACAGATATGTGGAAGCAGATGAGCGACTATCCCGGTAACAAAATCAATTACTTTGAGCAGTTTACGGGCTTCACCATAAATAACAATGGTTATGTATTTGAATCAGGCACTGGTCCTTTAAGAGCGCCAATCGGTGATGCGTACAGCAACAATGTTTCTTTGTGGAAATATAACGAGAGCAATGATAGCTGGGAGCAAAAAGCACCATTTAATAAATATGAAAATTATAATACCTCTTCTGTATTCACCATAGGCGATAAGGCTTATTTAACTATAGGAACTTTCGATTCGCCGGTGGTAAACGGAGAAGTTAAAACAAATAACTTTTGGGAATATAATGCCATAACAAATGCCTGGGTACAACGGACTGACGTACCTGGCGGTGATCGTGTGTTTAGCGAAAGCTTCAGTATCGGTAACAAAGGTTATGTTGGGTTAGGCGCAGTTTCTATTTTTGATGTTCACTCAGATTTTTACGAATACACACCTGAATAACCCCGTTTTTAAACTCCGGAATTCTTTTAAAAGATCAGTAAATTTGAAGTGGTTTCTGATGAACAAAAATCAGCTGCTTCACATGAAAAAGTTTGTCTCCTTTATTTGGTTTGTTTTGTGGTGTGGTCAGGCTTTTACACAGCTTCGGCCTGTAGTACCTGTGTTTACATTTAGTACCGACAAAGATTTACGCTCACCAAAATACCTGGCAGAATATCTTACCCATAACAATACATCAGACAAAGAAAAAGTGCAATCTATTTTTTCATGGATCACAGCTAATATCTCATATCGTGTAAGAGAAAAAAACAGGGAAAGAAATGCTGACAATATTGAGATCACTGATGACTTTGGCGACTCTCTGTATCTTTCAAAATCTACGGATGAGATCATTGCTGAAAAAGTTTTAAAAAAACGTTCTGCTTATTGCGATGGGTATTCAAGGCTTTTTAAAACGCTCTGTAATTATGCAGGCATTCAATGTGAGGTGGTCTCTGGTTATGCCAGAACAGGGCTGAGTGTAAAAAGAAGCGGCTTTAATCCAAACCATAAATGGAACGTCGTTAAGATTGACAGTAGCTGGAACTTAATTGATGTAACATGGGCCAGCGGTTATATTTCTCAGGGAGAATTTGTGCAGCGGTATGACGCATTTTATTATCTAACTCCGCCGCAGGCTTTTATAAAAGACCATCTGCCTGAAGATTTAAAATGGACATTACTTACAGATCCGCCGGTTGCCAAAGAATTTAAACAAAGTCCTTTTATATATAATGCCTTTAGCCAGTATGATATTGTGAGCTATAAGCCCGCAACAGGCTTTATAGATGCACAAATTGGTGATACGCTTGCCTTTGAAATACAAACCTATAACCGCTCCAATGCTTTACAAATACTACCTCTTTATGAAACGATTAATGATCAGGTGGTAAATGATTCCACAGTACGAAAATATGATACGGGAAGCCTGCAGAATCTACGGCAATCTTTTACGGTAGTGCCGGGTTTAAACTGGGTTTATGTGGTGTACAACCATGAAGCTGTTTTACGGTACAGGATTAATATAAAGGGATAGGTATAACAACATTTGCTATTACCTATCCCTTTGCATTGTAATTTTAGTTGTTACAATGGCCTAACAAATAATAAATAATAATAAATACCAGGATAGTGCTTATACAGCCACCGCCTAATTTTTTTGCTCCGTAACCTGCTATTAATGCTCTGAAAAAATTATTCATTTTGTTTGTTTTAAAAATAAAAATATCATTTTTTATTATACTGTTGTTACTAATTAAAAACTCTGTGTAATTAATTATTTATGCAGATGAAATCCTTAATTTACAAATGCTCTAATCTTAAAAATTTATGAGACTACTGGTTTGTATTGCTGCAAGTATACCGATGTTCTTGCAAAACTGCACCTCAACACAAACCAAAACTTCTCATCATATAGTAAGGCCTCCCACTACCTCAAAACATATATCAATGACCACGCCAATACCATTTGCAGAAGGTGAAAAGCCAAAACTAATTTCTGACCAGTTTGACTTTACAGAAGGCCCCGCCTGTGATAGCGGGGGTAATATATTTTTTACTGATCAGCCCAATAACAGCATATGGAAATATGATATCGATGGTAAGCTGTCGGTTTTTATGGATAAAGCAGGCAGGTCAAATGGAATGTTCATTGATGAGAATAATGTTATTTTTTCATGCGCTGATGAACACAACCAACTTTGGAAAATATCGCCCGGCAAAGAGGTAACAGTGCTGGTAAAAAATATTGATGGCAAAAAACTAAATGGCCCCAATGACGTGTGGGTTAATAAGCATACCGGCAATATTTATTTTACTGATCCTTACTACGAAAGAGATTATTGGGATAATAAATCGCAGGCATTAACAGGGGAGCATGTTTATCTGTTAAAAAAAGATGCGGCCAAGCCCGGGTTAGCTGATTCATTTTTAAAGAAACCCAATGGGCTTGTTGGTACAGCAGATGGAAAACATTTATACATTGCAGATATAGGCGATGACAAAACTTACAAGTTTGACATTGCCGAAGATGGCGCTTTAAGGAACAGAACACTGTTTACCAACCAGGGTTCAGATGGCATGACCATAGATGCCGCAGACAATATTTATTTAACAGGTAATGGTGTTACCATTTTTAATAGCAAAGGCGAAAAAATAATAAACATTCCTATAGACGAAAAGTGGACTGGTAACCTTTGCTTTGGCGGTAAAAATATGGACCAGCTTTTTATTACTGCCTCCAAATCATTATACGTACTGCAAATGAAAGTAAAAGGACTTAGATAAACCAGTCAATTAAAGTTCTCAGGCTTTGGGAAATGCCACGTAAAAAATAGTGCCTTTTCTCACTTCGCTTTCCAGCCATATACGGCCTTTATGTTTTTCAACAAGGCGCTTTACAATAGCCAGGCCTACGCCGCTGCCATCAAATTCTCTTGCGATATGCAGCCTTGTGAAAAGCTCGAATATTTTTGAATAAGCTGATGGGTCAATTCCAATACCATTATCAGCTATGGAATAAATAATTTCAGTGCCATCATCTCTTCCATCGACAAATACCTCTGGCATTTCCGCTTTGGCCGAATATTTAATTGCATTGCTTAACAGGTTGGTAAAAACCTGCAGAATCATCGTCGGATCACCATAAATATCCGGTGTGCCCTTAATATTAAAATGGAGGTTGGTTACCTTAAGGCTAAGCGTTAACTCCTCATGTAATTCTGTTAGCATCGGCTCCATCTTTATCACGGCATAAGTCACATTTTCAATACCCAGTTTAGAATACTTTAAAATTTCATTAATGAGAGAATTCATTTTAACTGAATTGGACCATATTTTTTTAACGTGTGCTCTGGCTTTATCGTCAAGGGAGGTATTATACTCAAGAATTTCAGCATAACTCTTAATTACAGCCAACGGATTTTTAAGATCATGGGCAATGGTATGACTGAATTTTTCAAGCTCTGCATAAGCGGCTTTTAATCGTTGATTTTCTTTTATCATCAAATCATCTTTAAGCATATTGTTGTAATAGTACTATTTAAGCAGTAAGATAAAAAAAAGTAGATTTATATAAAAGGCAGGCCTAATTTTAGCGGATATTTTTTAATTGTTAACCAGTTTACGAATCAATGCCATTAAATACTTTTTTAAAAGGAGGGGGAGAAGCGGGTAGTTTAATAAGAATGACAGAATGGGGGACCACACCAATCGGGCCTATTGAACAATGGCCGCAAAGCCTGAAGACCACATTAAGCATTATCCTGAATTCTAAGTTTCCCATGTTTCTGTTTTGGGGGCCTGATGAAATATGTTTTTATAATGATGCCTACAGGCCAAGTCTTGGCATTAATGGCAAACATCCTGCGATTGGTAAAAAAGGTGTTGATGTATTTCCTGAAATATGGGCGGCCATAAAACCATTGATTAACCAGGTGATTAATACAGGAGAAGCCACCTATAGCGAAGATCAATTATTAGCCATTTACAGGAACGGTCAGCTTGAAGATGTTTATTGGACATTTAGTTACAGCCCTGTAAAAGATGAAACAGACTCACCCGGCGGCGTCTTCGTTGCCTGCGTGGAAACGACGGAAAAAGTAAATTTTTTAAATACCCTAAAACAAACCACTGAAGAATTTCAGTTTGCTGTAGATGCTGCAGAACTGGCTACGTGGGACCTAAAGCCAAACACCAATCTTGTAAAAGGTAACAGGCGTTTAAGAGAATGGTTTGGTATTACCGGTAACAGGGAAATTGAACTTAAGGATGCGTTAGCGGCTATTGACGAAAATGATCGTGAATATGTAATCAGCAATATAGAAAAAGCCCTTAAATATGAGTCTGGCGGCGATTATAATATCACCTATAGAATTGTGGATCGCAAAACAGGCATCAAAAAAATTGTAAAAGCAAAAGGCAAAGCCTTATTCAATAACGAAAAAGAACCCTACCGGTTTAGTGGTACACTACAGGATATTACGCACCAGGTAGAACTGGAAATGGAGCAGGAAAGAATAACAAAAGATCTTAAAGATGCAGAAGAAAGAATGCGGCTCGCTACAAAGTCTGCAGATATGGGAACATTTGATTTTGATCTGAAACAACAGCATGTTATTACCAGTGAGCGCTTCAACGAAATATTCGGCTTTAAGCAAACTATGCCTCACAAGGATTATGTAAAAGTTTTTTTACCCGAAGATTTATCCGTTAGGGCTGCGGCCCATGAGAAAGCCTATGTTACCGGAGATTTGGAATACCAGGCAAGGCTACTCACTAACAATAAAATAAAATGGGTAGAGGTAAGAGGTAAAGTATTTTATAGTGAGCAAAATCAGCCGGTGAGAATGCTGGGCACAGCAGTTGATATTACCGACCAAAAACTAAAAGCTGAAGAACTTGAAAATAACAGGCAGCAATTGGAGATAGCGCTGCAGGCAGGCAAACTAGGCATGTATGAATACAACATCGGTACAGGCAAAATGAAATCCTCACGGCAGTGCAAAGAAAATTATGGCCTAAAAGAAGATGATGAATTTGATTTTAAAGATTTATTGAATGTTATAGTGCCTGATGACAGGCAGCAGGTTGTGGCCGCAGTTAATGAAGCCATTGATACCCACACCAACTATAATAAAGATTACCAGGTGGTATGGCCTGATGGATCGCTCCATTGGATAAGAGCTTCTGGTAAGCCGCAATATAATAATGATAACAAGCCGGTATCAATTGTAGGTGTAACCTTTGATATAACGGAACATAAGCACCTGCAGCAACAAAAAGATCAGTTTATTGGTATTGCCAGCCATGAACTTAAAACACCTGTTACCAGCATAAAAGCTTATACACAAATTCTAGAAAAAATATTAAGAGAAAAAGGCAACACCACCGAAGCCTCTCTTATCTCTAAAATGGATATGCAGATCAACAGGCTCACCGGCCTTATTGGAGATCTGCTGGATGTAACTAAAATTAACTCAGGCCGCATACAGTTTAATGAAGTAAAATTTGATTTTAACGATATGGTGGCCACAGTAGTGGAAGACCTGCAGCGTACAACGGCTAAACATATTGTTGTTAAACTTTGTGAAGGCCATTGCACCTTATTTGGAGATAAAGAAAGGATCGGTCAGGTAATTATAAACCTCATAACCAATGCCATTAAATACTCTCCGAAAGCAGAGGAAATATTAGTGTATTCATCAATTGATGATGCGAATGCTATCTTGTGTGTTGAAGATTTTGGTATTGGCATAAGCCATGATAAACAGGATAAAGTATTTGAGCAATTTTATCGTGTCAGCGGCAACATGCAGCATACTTTTCCCGGCTTAGGTTTGGGATTATACATCTCAGCAGAAATTATAAAAAGATTAGGCGGCAAAATATGGGTGAACAGCGTAGTAGGCAAAGGCTCCACCTTTTGTTTTTCCCTGCCTTCGCATAAAGAATTATAAAGTTTAATCAATCATATATATATGAAGAAAATTTTATTTTTAGTAGTGGGATTATGTGCTGCCACATCATATGCACAGCCATTAACGTCTCCCCAGATAGATTCTATAGCAGAGCTAACTTTAAAAACCTTTGAGGTGCCGGGTATTGCGGTACTCGTAATTAAAGATGGCAAAATCATCCATTCAAAAGGTTATGGCGTGCGTTCATTAAACACTATGCAAAAAGTAGATGATAATACGCTATTCGGCATAGCCAGTAATAGCAAGGCTTTTACAGCTACAGGTTTAGGTATGTTGATTGATGAAGGCAAATTGAAATGGACGGATAAAGTAATTGATTACCTGCCTGAATTCAGGATGTATAATACCTATGTTACGGATGAATTTACCATTGCCGACCTGCTGACACATAGAAGCGGCCTCGGCCTTGGTGCAGGCGACCTTATGTTCTGGCCAGACTCCAGCGACTTTACAAAAAAAGATATGATCCACAACCTGCGTTATCTTAAACAGGTCTCAGGTTTTAGAACAAAATTTGATTATGATAACAACTTGTACCTCGTTGCAGGCGAGGTACTGGCAAAAGTTGCAGGCATGAGCTGGGAAGAGTTTATTCAAACAAGAATTTTAACCCCGCTTGGCATGACGGCCACAGCCCCATCTTTTAAACTGTTGAAAGACAAAAGCAATGTTATAGACCCTCATGCGCCTGTTGATGGAAAAGTAAAAGTGATAAGGCGGGATTGGAATGAGGCGGCAAATGCTGCGGGTGGCATATACAGCAACTTAAATGACATCAGCAAGTGGATCATCATGCAGCTCAATAACGGAAAATATGGTGAGGGCTTAAATAAAACACTCATTAGTGAAGAAGTGCACAACGATTTGTGGACACAACAAACCATTATTCCGGTTAACGGCCCATCGCCGTATAACACACATTTTGCAGGTTATGGTCTCGGCTTTTTTTTGAGCGATGTAAAAGGTTATAAACAGGTGTCGCATACAGGTGGTTTGGCTGGTATTGTAACACAAATCACTATGCTGCCTGAACTTAAATTAGCGATTATTGTTTTCACCAACCAGCAATCAGGCGCTGCCTTTACTGCCATTACGAATAGCATAAAAGATGGTTACTTCGGCATAAAAGATGCCAACCGGGTAAAACAACAGCATGATAACGTTGTAAAAAATCTGGAGAACGCTAAAAAAATTACTGACCAGCTTTGGAAAGATATTGACTCAGTTCAAAAAACGAACAAGGCCAAACCAGACCTTTCAAAATACGCCGGAACTTTTACTGACAAATGGTTTGGTGATATTGTAGTAAGTGAAAAGAACGGTAAATTATGGATCACTTCAAAAAGATCATTCTTACTTTCAGGCGAAATGATGCCCTATAAAGCCAACAGTTTTATTGTAAAGTGGACCGACAGAAGTATGGATGCAGACGCTTTTGTAAATTATTCTGTTGATGAAAATGGTAACCCTGCCGGTATTAAAATGAAAGCCATTTCTCCCTTAACAGATTTTAGTTTTGATTTTCATGATCTTGATCTTGTAAGAACAAAATAAAGGTTGGCTATAATTGATCTGTCAATTGTTCATTCAGTTTCTTTTCTATACGTCTGTCAGGGATGATCCATATAATTGCTGTTATGGTATAGAATGCCATGCCTATTAAAGGATGCACAAAACAAAGCCCCATACCGGCGAGGTAAAAAATAATTGAAAGCTTTCCCTTCCAGTCTTTACCCATCGCAATGGCCAGCAACGATTGTTTGCCATTAACTTTTATTAGCGCCAGCATTAAAAGAGTATAAGCAATGCCGGCCATACATAACACAAATCCATAGATCAATACCGGCCATTTTGCAAAATGGTTTTCGCCCATCCACCCGGTTGCAAAGGGTATAAGCGATAACCAGAACAATAAATGTATATTAGCCCAAAGCACCTGGCCGTTCACATGTTTTATGGTGTGCATCATGTGGTGATGGTTGTTCCAGTAAATGCCAATATATATAAAGCTCAACACATAACTTATAAAAACCGGTATTAGAGGTTTAAGAGAGTCAAAGCTATCGCCATGCGGCACCTTCATTTCAAGCACCATTATGGTAATAATGATAGCCAATACACCATCACTAAAAGCTTCAAGTCTGCCTTTGTTCATTGATAATTTTTATGTTAGATGAGAAGGATTTTATCTTTTAACGCTGTAAGTAAAAGATATAATTATTTAGTCTTTGACAAATATTTAAAAAAGAAATCTTCGCTGTTTAACACTTCAATCTTTGAAAAGTAAAAATCATGTACATCCTCTGTGATTATACAATTGCAATTATTTTCTTCGGCAGCATAATATTCAAGCCCATCTTCAAAATCCTTAACAGCCGCATTTCGCAACGCTTTTCTTACACCTGCTGACGTAGCATCAGCAATGCTGATATTTTCGCTGAGGAGGCTGATCTTTTGTTTGGCAATTTTAGCATTGTATTTTTTTTCTGAAAAATAAAACGCAATTGCAAGGCAAATCGGAGAAGTGAATAGTTGAAATTGTTTTGAGCCTGATAAGCTAAGTAAACGGGATGAATAAGTAAACAGCGGATATTCTTTGTTTAAAACCGACACAAGAATGTTCGCATCAATAAAGGCCTTTATCATTTTTTAGAAGAAAAGAATTCGTTTTTAGAAGCCTTTCGTGTTCTTTTTTTGGTTTGATAGACCGCTTCGCCTTCAGATACCTGGCTAACCCATTCTGAAATAGGAAAATCTTCCAAAGATTGATAATGGTTAGAGGTAATTTTTTGCAATAAAAACTCTGTAAGCCTCGAAAGACTAATGTTGTTATTTTCAGCATATTTTTTAGCTTTTAAAATAACACCTTCATCAAAACTTAAAGTGATCTTGCTATCCATATTTCTTCTTTACCTTACAAAATTAAATATTATATACGACAAATAAAAAAAATTTATACGTAAAGCTAAATTATATTTTGATAAGATTATATACTCGCATAATTATTATTCAAAATCCTATCAGAATGCTGCGTAAATATCAGTCTCATTATTCCAACTAATATTATCTTTAACAACAATCGTATGCGATATGAGAAAGCCTTTTCTGATTTTCCTTTTGGTTTCGGCATACCTGCTTACAGCTTTATTTGTGCAGGCTCAGAAAAAAATATCTTTTGCATCTCCGGATAAAAAAATCACCTTTTCTCTTCAGCTTACAAAATCTTCGCCGGTATACTCCGTATCTTATAATAATAAAAAGATAATTGATGGCTCACCCTTAGTATTACAATTTGATAATGGGTCATTCGATAAAAACCTAAAAATAAACACACCTTCTTTTAAGGATACAACAGAGCAGTACGACCTGGTAGTAGGTAAAGCCAAACATGTTACTTCGCATTACAGGGAATTAACCATTCCATTGCAACAACTGAAATTCCCTTTCAGGCAGGTAAATATTAAGGTAAGGGCCTTTAATGAAGGCATCGCCTTCAGGTACGAGTTCCCGAAACAGGATACAGCATCACTTACGTTGCTTAATGAAAACACATCTTTTAAGTTTGTCGGAAATCCGCAATTGCATGCCCTGTTTCTTCCTGGTTATACTTCATCGCAGGAAGGATTTTATACGAAGCTGAATTTAAATGAGGTGGTGCCGGACACATTAATGGCGATGCCGGTATTATTTACTTTGTCCGATAGTATTTATGCCGGAGTTACAGAAGCAGCCTTATTAAATTATGCCGGCGCTTATCTTTCTAAAGTAAACGGCATTTTGCAAACAAAACTATCGCCACTGCCCGGGCAAACAGGTGTTAAAGTAAAAGCAGGCCTGCCGCATGTATCACCCTGGCGTGTGTTGTGGATCAGTAACAGGGTAGGTGATCTCATTGAATCAAACATGCTGACAACATTATCGCCCCCTCTTAAAATTGATAGTAGCTGGATACATCCCGGCAAGTGTACCTTCCCCTGGTGGAATGGCAATGTGTTACCTGACACTATAAATGCCCCCGGCAATAACTTCGTCACCAATAAATATTACATAGATTTCTGTGCAAGAAATAAAATAGATTATCATTCTGTTGTTGAATATGGACTTCACCAGTGGTATGTTGATGATGGCGTTGGCTTTCAACCGGGACCTCATTCAGACGTTACCCGTGCGGTACCTGGCCTTGACATGAAAGAGATTTGTGATTATGCAGCCTCTGTAGGTGTTGGCATAAGAGTATGGGTGCATTGGGCAGCGTTGTATCCCAAGCTTGATAGTGCCTTTGCCACATTTGAAAGATGGGGTTTAAAAGGTATGATGATAGATTTCATGGATAGGGACGATCAGCAAATGGTAAACATACAAACCGAGATGCTGGAAAAAGCGGCTAAGCATCACCTTCATATTCAATTTCATGGTGCATATAAAAACACGGGTCTTCATAGAACCTATCCAAATGAATATACGAGAGAAGGAACCTTAAATTATGAAACTGATAAATGGGACGATAAAGGCCTGCCTCCTGATCATGATATAAACATGCCATTTACAAGAATGCTGGCCGGGTCTACTGATTATCATCTTGGCGGATTCAGGGCTGTCTCACAATCTAAATACCGGGTACAATATACAAGGCCTTTGGTACTTGGCACACGCTGCCACATGCTTGCCATGTATGTTGTTCTGGAGAATTATTTGCAAATGGTTTGTGATTATCCCGAGGCTTATGAAGGCCAGCCAGGATTTGAATTTATTATGAAGGTGCCCACCACCTGGGACGAAACAAAAGTTATTGATGCATCAGTAGATAATTTTATAACTATTGCAAGGCGAAAAAATAATGACTGGTATGTAGGTACTATCTCTAATCATTCTTCGAGAGAAATAACTGTTCCCTTACATTTTCTGTCAGAAGGTAATTACAATGCAACCACTTACAGAGATGGGGATACCGAAAAAGATGCCAATAGTTTAATTAAAGAAGATAAACAGGTAACAAACCAAAGCATACTAACTATTAAAATTTCAGCCGGTGGCGGCCAGGTGATCAGGCTAATAAAACAGTAAATTTAAAATAGATTGTTATGTCTGTATACAATGATAAAGTAACGGCTTACATAGATAATGCACAACCCTTTCTGCAACCGATATTAAATCACATTAGGGCGTTGGTGCACAAAACCAATAAAGATGTTGAAGAAAAAATTAAATGGGGTATGCCGCATTTCGATTATAAAGGCATGTATTGTGGCGTTGCTGCAATGAGACAACATTGCGGCTTCGGCTTTTGGAAAGCCGCCTTGCTTAAAGATCCTGGTAATTGTATAGTAAAAGGAGAAGATGCAGGTATGGGAAGTTTTGGCCGCATTACCAGCCTTAAAGATCTGCCGCCCGATGAGGTATTGATAGATTTTTTAAGGCAGGCTAAACAACTTAACGATGATGATATTAAAGCCGAAGCTAAGCCAAAGAAAGAAAAAGCTGACCTGGTTTTGCCGGATGCAGCTTTAAAAGCACTGAAAAAAAATACGAAGGCTAATGCAACTTTTGAAAAATTTAGCTCAAGCCAGCGGCGTGAATATATTGAGTGGATCGTTGAGGCAAAAACCGATGTCACAAGGAACAAGCGACTTGAAACAATGCTGCAATGGCTGGAAGAAGGAAAGATTCGCCACTGGAAATATCAAACTAAATCATAAAGCACTAATACTTACAATATGACAAACAGACGTTCATTTTTACAAAAGGGTTCGGCATTAATTGGTGGAGGCATGATACTCTCTGCATTAGATAACAATGCTTTTGCTTTATTCAAAAATAAAATTTCAGCAAGCGATCAAATCAATATTGGGGCTATAGGCATTAATGGTATGGGGTGGGCAAATGTTGTGGCGGCGCTTAAAGTACCCGGGGTTAACCTGGTTGCGGTTTGCGATGTAGATAAAAATGTAATTGATAAGCGCCTTGGCGATTATACCAAAATGAATCTTGATGCCTCCAAAATAAAAGCCTATTCAGATTACAGGAAGTTACTGGAACAAAAAGATATTGATGCGGTAATCATTGGTACGCCTGATCACTGGCATGCCTTAATAATGATGCATGCCTGTGAAGCAGGTAAAGATGTATATGTTGAAAAACCTGTGGGCAATTCCATTGATGAATGCCGTGCTATGGTCGCAGCCCAACAGAAATATAACAAGGTGGTTCAGGCTGGCCAATGGCAAAGAAGCCAGAAACATTTTAGAGATGCAGTTGATTTTGCGCAGAGCGGAAAACTTGGAAACATACGCACTGTAAAGGTTTGGTGTTACCAGGGTTGGATGAAGCCAGGGCCTGTAGTGCCTGATACCGCACCGCCTGCAGGTGTAGATTATGATACCTGGCTCGGCCCGGCAAGCAAACGACCATTTAACTCAAGCAGGTTTCATTTTAATTTTCGTTGGTTTTGGGACTATGCCGGTGGCCTGATGACCGACTGGGGTGTACATCTTTTAGACTATGGTTTATTAGGGATGAAATCACCTACGCCAAAATCAGTATCAGCCCTGGGTGGAAGATTTGCCTACCCGGAACTTTTGGAAGAAACGCCTGATACCCTAACGGCACTTTACGAATTTGAAGGCTTCAATATGGTATGGGATTCTGCTATGGGTATTGATAATGGCTCATACGATCGTGACCATGGCATAGCTTATATTGGTAACAATGGCACTTTAATTTTAAATCGTGGCGGATGGGAAGTTATTGAAGAAAGGCAAAGCAAAAATAAAGTGGTAGTACCTTTTACAAAATCATCAGACAATGGCCTTGATTTGCATTGGCAAAATTTTATAAACGTTGTAAAATCACGCAAAATGGAAGACTTACATTGCTCTATACAAGATGGCGCACATGTTGCAACTGTAGCACAGATGGGTAATATTTCCTATAAGAGTGGTATGAAGTTAAATTGGGACGAGGCCAAAAAGAAATTTGCTGATGATGACATCAATAAAAAGTATATGATGAAAGAATATCATAACGGATATAAGCTTCCTAAAGTATAGTAAACCTTTCATTGATGTCTGAAATCAGGTGGGGCATTATTGGTTGTGGCAGCGTAACTGAACTAAAAAGCGGGCCGGCTTTTAATAAAGTTCCCAACTCATCATTAGTGGCCGTTATGCGGCGTGATGCCTCCAAAGCCGAAGATTATGCCAGGCGACATAATGTACCAGCCTGGTATAGCAATGCTGAACCGCTTCTTAATAACCCGGAAATTACTGCAGTTTACATAGCCACACCACCATCCTCACACGAAGAGTATGTAATGGCAGCTATAGACAAAGGCAAAAATGTATATGTTGAAAAGCCAATGTCTATAAATTATAGCTCTGCAAAAAAAATGGCGGATTATGCGGCGGAAAAAAATGTTAAGCTTTGCGTTGCGCACTACAGAAGACAGCAACCTGTATTTCTTAAGATAAGGGCATTACTTGAATCGGGCGCAATAGGACAACCACTTACTGCGGAACTAAAATTCTATCGAAAGCCTTTATCATCTGAAGAACTTGCCAGGCCAGGCGTTGCCTGGCGGATCAATAGTAGTATTTCGGGTGGAGGATTATTTCATGATCTTGCACCACATCAACTTGATCTTGCTCGGTATTTTTTTGGGGAAGCGATAGCGATCAGCAGTATATCTTACAACCAGGCTGGCTTATATGAAGCTGAGGATGTTATAGCCGGAAATATTCAATTTAAAAATGGTGTTCTGTTTAATGGTATATGGAGCTTTAATACTGCGGCAATAAATGAAACGGATCTTTTTACAATTTTTGGATCAAAAGGTAAATTAAGTTTCCAGGTTTTTGGCGAGCCGCTCATCACTCTTAAAAATGAAGAGGAAGAAAAGGTTTATAGTTTTGAAAAGCCTCAGCATGTGCAGCAATACCTGATAGAAGCAGTAGTCAATTATTTTTTAGGCAAGGCTAAAAACCCTTGCAGTGGCTTAGATGGCGCTGAAGTAATGAAATGGATGGATGCATTTACAAAAAGCAATAAGCGTTAAATAGTCAAAAATTTAACCCTAAATATTCGATGTTCTTTAATAATCAATTCTAACACTCAATAGTCAATATTCAATGATCAAAATTTCGACCATTTCCCACCTCCCACCTCATACCTTATGCCCTCCATCTTAACCTCACTACCCGCAAACCGCCGGTATCGCATTTCTGTAAGCGCTTTCTTTTTTATAGCAGGGCTAACGTTTGCAACATGGGCAAGCAGGATACCGGATATCAAAAACAAATTACAGCTTAGCGATGGCGGCCTGGGCACTGTGTTATTTGCCCTGCCACTTGGTTTAATGACGAGCCTGCCTGTCTCTGCTTACATGGTTAGCAATTTTGGCAGCAGGAAGATGATGCTGACTGCGTCTATAACTTATCCTGCCATTTTAATTTCACTCGGCCTGGTTAATACATCGTGGCAATTGGCTTTTGCTTTATTTTTTTTCGGCCTGATTGGTAACCTTTTCAACATCTCTGTAAATACGCAGGCTGTTGGTGTGGAAGCGCTTTATGGCCGGTCTATCATGGCATCTTTTCATGGCTTGTGGAGCCTTGCAGGTTTTAGCGGCGCTACAATAGGTACGCTCATTATTTCTCTTGGCTTTGTGCCATACACGCATTTTATCATCATCTTTTTTACGGCGCTGGTATTGGTGTTACTCTGCTATGGCGACACGCTGCCACATACCAATCCCTCATCTTCAGCGCCAATTTTTGCTATACCGGACAGCAGCCTTTTAAAACTCGGTATACTCGCTTTTTTTTGCTTAGTATGCGAAGGCACAATGTTTGACTGGAGCGGCGTTTATTTTGAAAAGATAGTTAAAGCGCCAAAGCAATTTACAACGATAGGCTATGTAGCTTTTATGAGCAGCATGGCTGGTGGCCGTTTTGCAGGTGATTGGCTGGCTAACCGTTTCGGTAAAAAAGTAATGCTGCAGGTGAGCGGTATTTTAATAGCTATTGGTCTTTCCGTTTCAATTATTTTTACCGGCCTTGTTACCGCTACAGTTGGATTTTTATTAGTAGGTATGGGTGTTTCATCGGTAGTGCCGCTGGTGTATGGTGAAGCAGGCCGGTCTACAACAATGTCTCCTGGTGCAGCTTTAGCGGCTGTATCAACCATAGGCTTTCTTGGTTTTTTAATCGGGCCGCCAATGATCGGCTTTATTGCCCAGGCTACTAACCTGCGATGGTCATTTGCTGTTGTAGCTGCTTTAGGATTTTGTACAACAATCATTTCTTCTAAACTTAAACTGGCGTAAATTTCAATCACGTCAAACCTTAGTTTATTTGGAATGATGTCCACTCAATATTTTAAAATATTCTTTAGCAACCGTTTCTGTTTGTTCAGCAAAATCAATATCCCTTTTTGTAAGGTTGTGGCCTATGTTAGCTGTAGATAACCATATTTCAACCCTGCCATAATTATTTTGCCATTTCGGATGATGATTTAAAGAAGTGATGATATGGTCTTTTACTTTAGACATAAATTTCCAGGCATCATCAAAATTATCAAATTCAAAATGCCTGTAAAGCTCACGGATGTTTTCTCCATTGACGTCAAATTTATCCGACATAATAATTTTCCATTCCGGAAATTTTTTAAGAAAGTTATGTTCTCTTTGCCTGGATAATTTTTTAGGGGATATTGGGCCCGTAGGAGTGCTAATAAGCGGCAGTGACAAAGATTTCATGCCATGCTTTCGCAAGGCTGTTATTATTTCAATGTAATCGGTATTTTCAGTGCTTTCATTGAATTGAATGAATTGAAATTTGCAAATTCTGCTTAGCCCGCTATCTAAATGTTCCGCAGCAGGAAGTTTTGCACTTTTAATTAATAGCGGAAGTAAGATCAGGTCACGATTAGTTTTCATTCGATTCATAAATGTGGTGATCTCCTGACGTACCCAATCATTTTTTAAATCAATTCTTCTTTTTCCACTTAACGGATCCTGCATGTACAGCCAGTCAGGGCCTATTATTACTATCATTATATCAGCCCTGGCAACTTCATTTTTTAAAGCTGACGGCCAGTTTGCACCCGCCATTATTTTTTTGCGGTCTAAAAAAATGTTATCATATCCAAATTCAATCTGGAGGTATTCGGCTAAACTTTTTGCCTGGTAAAAATCTGATCGTCTGTATGAAATAAAAACCTTTTTCATCAGATATATTTTTGATCGGACTTAGTGAAAATGCCGTTTTATATGTGAAGCTATTCGCATTACAAATTTTTAATTCATCATCAACACATTCACGCTTCTTTGCAGAATATTAAAGGCAATTTCAGCCATTAAATTTTCACGGTCAAGTGTTGGGTTTACCTCGGTAATTTCAAAACAGCATATCTTTCGGTTCTGCATAAATTTACTTACAAGGTCTTCCGCTTCTCTTTCCTTCAGGCCGTTATTTACAGGCGTTCCCGTGCCACGGCTTATTACAGAATCCAGGCAATCCACATCAAAACTTACATAGATATCGGTGCACTCGTTTAAATAACGCAACGAAGATTTAACCACACTTTCAGGCCCTTTCCGACGCACCTCGTTTGTAGTGATCACTTTCATTTCATATTTCTCAATGAGGTATTTTTCTTCTTTTTCATAATCCCGCAAAGAAATTAAAACAATGTCTTCAGGAAGAATCTTTGGTGAATGCTTGCCAAAATTTTTCAATTGATCCCAAAGCTTTTTTGTTTTGTCATCCAGGTCGTGCACCTTGCTTTCTTCGTTATCTTCTGCAATGGAGGCCGCCAAAGGCATGCCATGCATATTGCCAGAAGGTGTTGTAAACGGTGTATGAAGATCTGCGTGTGCATCAATCCAGATCACGCCAAGCCTGCCATTTGGCCGGGCTTGTTTTATGCCGGCAATTGTGCCGCCTGAGGTGCTGTGATCGCCGCTTAATACAATGGGGAAAAAATGATTTTTAATAGAGTCGGCAACAGCTTTGCTCACCTTTTCATACATATTTAGTACGCCATTGATGCGCTTGGCATAAGGCGATTGTATCGGCTCAAACAACAGTTGATTTTCTGTTTCAATTTTTTCTGACGGGAAATGCACAAAGAAATTACTCATGTAATCCAGCGCAGCTATCTTAATGGCATCAACCCCTAAACTTGCCCCACGTGTACCTGCGCCAATCTCGGAAGGCACTTCTATCAATTTAATATTTTTCATAAAATGTATTTTACACTATACAGTGCAATGGCAAACAAAAAGCTTCGTGGGTTTTACAAGATAACAGTTTTAGCCTTAAAGACATATTTCTAAAGGCACTTAAACAAAAAAAGGCCGAATGAACGGCCCTGGAAATATTTCACTTCATCGCCTATGCCGGTATAGCAATAATAGGCACGTGACTGTGATACGCTAATTTTTTAGTGTGTGATGTTTTAAACAACTGACTCAAAAAACCATGCTTGTGAGGGATAGTTATAATGGCATCAATAGATTTATTGGCGGCAAAGCGGTTGATCCCTTCTAAAAAATCAAAAGCCCTTAAGAATGAATATTCAGGATTGTAGCTGCTTAATTTATCATCCATAGATTGGCGTTCTATTTTAAATTCTTCAGTAAGCTCAATGTAATGCTCGCTATCCACATTTAAAATATGCAGATTGGAAGGGAAGAGATCCAATACTTTTTTTAGGGCAGGGAATGGCGTAGTCCGTGCCACATCTTTAAAGTCTGACACCAGTAAAATATTTTTAAAATTTACCATCACAGCATCAGGCGGAATGATCATTACCGGCACACGAATATGGCGTATTACATTCAGCGTATTTGTGCCCATAAATACCTGTTTGATCCTGGAGCTTCCGGTAATACCCATAATTACCATATCAACTTTATTAGCCAAAACAAAAGTTTCAAGCGTTGACACAAAAAAACCTTCATCCGTAACAGTTGATAGATTTACGTTTTCCGGAACATCAAGAATTTTTACAATGTTTTCAAGTTCAGTATCAGATACCTGTTTCCTGGAATTATCTTCTTTATCTGTTAGTGTGCTCAAACTTATCTTGTTATACACATGATAAAGAATAACGTTGGCATCTGGTACGCCAGCCACTGCAGTGAGTGCATATTTGGCGGCATTGATTGAGATGTCAGAAAAATCTACGGGAACTAAAAATGTTTTCATTTAAAAAAATTTTGTCAAAGCTAATCAAAACGGCATGGGTAAAAAAATTAGGCTGATGAAGAAAAATTAAAAATGTAAAATGTAAAATTAAAAAGACAAGACAGTAAAGGGTTTTTTAAAATTTTGCATTTTTAATTTTGCCTTTGCCCTGTTATGTGCTTAACCTGTTAGTAACTATAAACCCGTTTAATGGGGATACACTAAACCTATTAACCTAATGAAATATATTTGCCGCTGTTGCAAACAGCTCGTTTGGCATTAATCATAAAATATATCCTGTGCGGTTAAAGAGTTTGGAAATTAAAGGTTTTAAAAGTTTTGCGGATAAAACAGTTCTCAATTTTGATGAAGGCATTACCGGCGTTATTGGCCCAAATGGCTGCGGCAAAAGTAATATTGTAGACAGTATTCGCTGGGTAATTGGTGAGCAAAAGATCAGCCAGTTGCGGAGTGAGAACTTAGAAAGCCTTGTATTCAATGGGTCTAAGAACCGCAGTGCCAGCGGCCTTGCAGAAGTAAGCCTGACCTTCGAGAATACTAAAAACCTGTTACCAACAGAATTTAACACGGTAACCATTACACGTAAATATTATAAAAACGGCGAGAGCGAATATCGCCTGAACGATGTAAGCTGCAGGCTAAAAGATATTCATAACCTGTTTATGGATACCGGTGTTAGTACAGACAGTTATGCCATTATTGAATTAGGAATGGTTGATGACATCATCCGCGATAAAGAAAACAGCCGGCGCCGTATGCTGGAACAGGCTGCAGGTATTTCAATCTATAAAACAAGAAAAAAAGAAGCAAAGCTTAAACTGGATGCTACAGAGCTTGATCTTGCCCGTATAGAAGATCTGTTGTTTGAAATAAATAACCAGCTTAAAACACTTGAAAGCCAGGCTAAAAAAGCAGAGCGATATTTCGAGATAAAAAAAGATTACAAAGAAGTAAGTATAGAATTGGCTAAAGCCGCTTT
>JANLXV010000655.1:0-3637 GCA_031365305.1 Chitinophagaceae bacterium | reverse complement strand
TGACTATCAAAACTGGACGGATGGCTGTGTGTCATTAAAATATACTGAAGCAAAGGATCTATACAGTTATATACCTGCAGGCACACCCGTTACTATTCAAAAGTAAATAGCTATAATGGTTGTCTTTTCTACAAATTGAATAGTAATCCAAAGATTGTTTTTGACTGTAAAAAAAGGCTTATTCAGGAGAAAGTTGGGTGTCCTCATAAATATCTGCAATGGGAATACTAACGTTAACGGATGGTATTAATAAATCACCTGATAGTGTTTTATATTCTTCCAACTCCCAGTTATTATTCCGGTTTATTCTGAAAGCCTCAATATTCACCGATGCTGCGTCAAAAAGAATGTATCCCTTTAGCGTAGGTATGTCCCTGTGTAATTTAAATCTTGCGCCGCGGTCATATTGTTTAGTGGAAGGTGAAAGAATTTCAATTAGAACTGTTGGTTGAACAACAGTGTCTTCATCTAACCTTGAAAATGGAATTTCACCGCAAAAAATAGAAATATCAGGATAAGTGTATAAGGTATTTTCTGGTATATTGATTCGCATGTCCGGGCCATAAGGGCGACATAATTTGCCTTTAAGTTTTATACCCAGCGCAATAAATAAATTAGAAAAAATTAAATTATGCCTGTTACCGGCCCCAGACATAGCGAGCAGATCGCCATGCCCATGCATGTCAAATATTTCCCCTTTATAATATTCATGCCTTTCTGGGGCAGCCTTTCCATCTCCAGATATTCTTCTTCAGAAAATTTCTTTTTACCATAGGCTACGGCCGGTTCTCTTGTTTCCATAACTCTAATTTACTAAATATGCCAAAGTAAGCAACCATGATTCAGGCTAATGTTGCCAGGCAAAATATATCAATCAGTGGTGGCCGCCAAGCTATATTTCCTGATGCCTTGGGCTGCATCAAAAAAGATAAGGCAACCATCTCCATAACTTAAGAAGCGATAATTGTTGGCAAGTGCATGTTCATAAATTGCTCTCCAGTTTTTGGTAGCTGCCGCAATAATTAATAGCAAAGTTGAGTTGGGCTGATGAAAGTTTGTTATCAGCGCTTTTGCAACTTTAAATTGGTATCCCGGTGTTATAATGATCTGGGTCTGGCTTATTAAATGCGTTAAATGTTTTTTAAGCAGCCATTTATAAAGTGATTGAAATGCATCCTTCACGCTTACTTCAAGTTTCACAAGATCATCATATACTTCCCATTGCTTTATATCAATATCGGTTTCCTTTAAGTTGTGGTTAAGATGTGTTTTAACACCCATCCAATACAGGCTTTCAATAGTTCTTAAAGAGGTTGTGCCTACAGCAATTACTTTTTTATCAGGATGATAAATAATATTTTTAATGGTATTGACAGAAACACTTATCCATTCGGCATGCATAGTATGGTCGCCAATTAGCTCAGATTTTACAGGCTTAAAAGTGCCGGCGCCTACATGTAGTGTTACGAAGTCAGTCTGTATATTTTTTTCTTTTAAATCCTCAATAATTTCATTGGTAAAATGTAAGGCAGCGGTTGGTGCAGCTACAGAACCTTTATGCCGGGCAAACACGGTTTGGTAGCGGTTAACATCTTCCTGCTCTGTCTTTCTTTTAATGTATGGCGGCAGCGGAATGTTTCCTGTATTTTCAATGATTTCGCCAAACAATACATTGTCATTATCCCAGGAAAATTCAATGATAAAACTATCTGCTAACTTATCAATTATTCTGGCCTCAAGTAAAACTGGCTTGTCAACAATAATTATATTTTTAATTAGAGATTTTGTTTTCCATTTACCTGCTTTACCAATCATACACTTCCACCGCACAGGCGGTTTGCTTTGAAGCGCAGCATAATAATTGCCACCTGACTGAAAAGGTTCAAGGCAAAACAATTCAATTTTCGCCCCGGTATCAGAGGTAAAAAAAATCCTGGCAGGTATTACTTTGGTATCATTAAAAACAAGCAGACTTTCAACAGGTAAATAGGCGGCGATATTTTTATAAACATCATCTGTAATAACCTCATTATTCCAAATCAATAGTTTTGATGAATCTCTTGCGGCGAGTGGGTGCCAGGCTATTTTTTCTTCAGGCAGCGAATAGGTATAGTCTGCTATTTTAATATTTTTTGGATGCACCAGGGAGCAAGCTTATATTTTTTTTGCAATGATATCTTCAACCACAGAAGGATCAAGCAATGTAGTAACATCACCAACATTTTTTGTTTCGCCTTCTGCAATTTTTCTTAAAATCCGCCGCATAATTTTACCGCTTCTTGTTTTAGGCAAACCTGTTACAATCTGAATTTTATCCGGTCTTGAAAAAGGCCCGATTACCTTGGAAACAATTTTCTCAATTTCCTGTTTCATTTTTGCTTCATCAGCCGGTGTGTGGTTTAAAATAACATAAGCATAAATGGCCTGGCCTTTTATATCATGCGGAAAACCTACAACGGCACTTTCAATTACAGCCTCATGCATGTCAATGGCATTCTCAACTTCAGCGGTACCGATTCTATGCCCGCTAACATTTAAAACATCATCAACACGCCCGGTAATTCTATAATAACCTTCTTTGTTTTTTAAACAACCATCCCCGGTAAAATAATAACCTGGATATGCAGCGAAATAATTTTGTCTGCACCTTTCATGATCACCATAGGTAGTTCTTAACATACCAGGCCAGGGAAATTTTATGCAAAGATTTCCTGATAATTCAATGTCAGTATCATGCTTTGCTTCCGCCGCACTGTTTTCTATTTCATTGCCCTTTTCATCCAGTAGCACCGGCTGTATACCCGGCATGGGCAGTGTAGCATAACTCGCTTTTTGTGGTGTAACACCAGCCAGGTTTGAGATCATTATTCCACCTGTTTCTGTTTGCCACCATGTATCCACAACAGGACAGTTTTCTTTTCCAATATTTTCATGATACCAATGCCACGCTTCTTCATTTATAGGTTCACCAACGGTACCTAATTTTTTTAAACTATCTAATTTTTTGTCTTTGATATGATCAAGTCCAAATGCCATAAGACTGCGAATAGCAGTTGGCGCAGTATATAAAATATTCACCTTGTGCTTATCAACCACATCCCACAGTCGGCCTGCATCAGGCCAGGTAGGTATACCTTCAAATAAAAGCGAAGTAGCACCTGCGCTTAACGGCCCATAAACAATATAACTATGTCCTGTTACCCAGCCAATATCAGCTGTGCAGAAGTACACTTCACCAGGCTGATATTGAAACACGTTAATAAAAGTGTAATTGGTATAAACCATGTAGCCGCCACAGGTATGAACAACCCCTTTAGGTTTGCCTGTAGAACCTGATGTATAAAGAATAAATAACATATCCTCTGCATCCATTTCCACAGCGGGGAAAAACGGGTTGCCCTTCTTTTCTATGCCGGCAATGGCTTCATGCCACCAAATATCTCTTGATGCATTAAAATTTATATCAATGCCAATGCGCTTTAAAACAATAACTTTTTCTACGCTTTTTATCTCGTTAAGTGCCTCATCAATAATATCCTTTAGATTGATTTGTTTAGCGCCACGATAAGCACCATCAGCCGTAATTACCCATTTACAGGACGCATCGTTAATCCTGTCTTTAAGGCTTTGCGCAGAA
>JANLXV010000651.1:0-3237 GCA_031365305.1 Chitinophagaceae bacterium | reverse complement strand
ATTTTCACTGCCATTCATATCCGGTGATATCGAAAATACGCTTGCTATAATCGCCATAATAGTTGCACTTGGCAATTATGTTGCACTTGAATTTTTTACGCGGCGAAAAAATCATTTTAATTCCGGTGTTGATCATGCTTTAATGTTGCTTACAGGAGCCTGCATCCTGACAGGCATCAATATTTTATTCAATGTATCGCCATTTGTAAATACTGTTATTGCTCTTATAGTAACTGCATATTTTGCTATCCGTTTTTCAGATGCTTTTATGAGCATCCTGGCCTTTTGCAGTATAATCTGCCTCATCATATTTGGGGTGATAAGTTATATGCCCGCATTAAAATATTTTTTACCATTTATATTGATGGGCTGTTGCCTGCTTCGTCTTATAGTTATAAAGCAGATCACTAGGAAAGCTTTCTTTAGGCATTACTATTTTTACAGCTTATTGTGGCTTGAAATAGCTGCTGCCATTGGCTTATACGCTTTTGGAAATTATTTTGTAATTAAAGAGATCGGTAACAAACTATTAGATCTCCTCTCTGGAAATAACCCTTCACCTTTTGGTTATATTTTTTGGATGCTCACCATTATTATTCCCTTAGCGTATTTGGTATATGGCATCGTTAGCAAGAAAATATTATACATCAGGTTAGGGCTTGTTTGTATTGTCGCAATGGCAATAACCATACGTTATTATTACAGCTTAATGCCTGCAGAAATCATACTCACTTTAGGAGGTATTGCCTTGATAGCCATTGCCTGGATACTTATCCGTTTTTTAAAACAATCCCGCAACGGTTATACATCAGTTAAGCCGGATGTTACGAAACTTTCTATTAACCTTGAATCCCTGGTTATCATTGAAAGCTTCGGCAAAAGCACTCCTTCAAATGACAACAATTTGTATCAGGGTGGCAGTGGAGGTGGCGGAGGTGCTTCGGCAGATTTCTAATTATTATAAACCCCATTTTTGTCTTAGTTCTGTCTCCTGGCTTTTAGCCAGCCGCAATTGATCATAATGACCAGCCACCTTTTTGCACCTGTAGGCTTCATATAATGTAACAGCGCAGGCTACGGATATATTCAGAGATTTAATGATGCCAACCTGTGGAATAATAAATTCTGCATCACAAAGCCGGCGGATATCTTCGCTTACGCCAAAGGTTTCATTGCCGAAAACCAGGGCAAGTGAACCGGTAAAATCAAGACTATATAAATCCTGGGCTTTACTGCTTAAATAACTGGCATAAATTTTTTGATAGCGCCCACGCAGGGTTTCAAAACATTCATCAGCTTCTGTAAACTGGTGTACGGTTAACCATTCTGCCGCCGTAGAAGAACTTCTGTAACCCCATTTTTTATGTGGCGCTATCCTGTTATTCAAAATGTAAACATCCTGTACGCCAATGGCGTCGCAGGTGCGCATTACTGCTGAAACATTGTGCGGATCAAATACATTTTCCAGAACCACGGTAATATTGGGTTGCCTGTTGTTCAATACCGATGTTAGTCTATTGCGTCTTTCAGGCGTCATGCTGCGGATTTATAAAAAAACGATCCAGGTAAACTTAAGATATAAAAATAAAAGGCTGCTACAAGGTTATAATAAATCAACCTGTATTAATTCTGAGAAAATAACATCCGTGCAGGTAAAAAGTATTTAGAAGATCAACTTAAGGCCAGTGAAAGAACGCCTTGCTTCTTTTTAGAAAGATATACATACCAGCAAAGTGAAAATAAAAATATTGAAACAACTGTATCATTAAGAGAGTTAAATATCTCTGTACTTAAAAAACAATTGAAAGTATCTGCAGATTGTTCAGTGAAGAAAATATAAGTCTCCCCTTCTACACCACGAATACGGTAATTCATTTGCATATCTTCTACTTCTATAATGCCTGTTTGATGTAAAAGCTGGTCATTTTCTATTTTGCCAAGGGCCTGGCTGTATTCATTTAACAGAACAGTTGAGGTGCGTTTTTTTATAACTTCTTCATGTACAGAAAAAACCCTTTTTACGTTTAGGCAATTTATACGGAACGCTGAAACTTCTGAATCAATTTTCGTATGAACCAATTTTTCAGCTCCATCATATATTTCAATTTCCGGGTTATTGCCTGATCCTAAAATATGTATCTGCATATCTAAAGTTTTAAAAAATAAATGTATAACATAGCTACATCTGTCTATAGGATTATTACTAACATTCTGCAAAGATTATCCACATGAGAACCGTTATGCCATACTATCATATTATCAAATCATTAAATAATTATTATTTCACATTTAATTGATAAAAAACCTTTATAGATTATTATATGATTCTAATCACTATACTGTTTTAATAAAAGGCAGAATCTTTTTACACGGCATTGCGGTGGTCATCATGATACACATTTGTAAAATCGCCGAGCTGTGCCACATCATTATAAAATGCAAGCTTATGTAGTTTCAGCAGGTCTATATCTGACTGTAATACCCGCCGGTACATGGGGTGTAAAGTGCCTCCCTTATCGCCTGCCGGTATCAAGGAATCGTATTGAAATTGCGGATCAGTTAATGTGCCACGTGGATACATAATGCCCGGTTGCCCCATGCCCCGTATGTCAAGATCAGATGGATGGTCAAGCCCTAAAGTGTGGCCATATTCATGCGCCGCGGTGGTGGAACCTTTGTAAAGATTTTCAGTAAAGAAATAACCGGAATTACATCCAACGCCATCTACAAAAGAAATATTGATAGCGGAGTTATCTTCTATTCTGAAATAGTTATTGCGACCGTTAGTATTAGAATATATCTCAAGCGGGTCAAGCTTTGTTTTTAATTCACTGGTAATTTTAAATACCACCTGGCAAACATTTCTCTTGATCAAAACAGTGGCCAATGGTTCATTCCAGAGTGTTTCTATTTCCTCCATAATAGATATCCTGTAATCATCGTTTGCAGCATTGCCATAAACAATAATATGCGAATGGATAAAAAGAATTGCTGCTGATCTGTCTAATTCCACCTCTCCCATTGCTTTGATTATAAAAGATTATTTGTCTACACTTTTAGCATGTCTTTCCCTCAATACATTTTCAACATCGCTAAGACTTTTATTTTTCTTTCTAAGTAATACCAGGTAATGAAACAAAAGATCAGCCGCTTCATTAATGAATTTATCAGCATCAGCATCCTTCGCCTCGATAATCATTTCTACAGCTTCCTCTCCCACTTTTTGCGCAACAGCAT
>JANLXV010000647.1:0-2881 GCA_031365305.1 Chitinophagaceae bacterium | reverse complement strand
TTCTATATTTTTTCCGAAAATAGTTATAGCAAAGAATTTAATGTCGGATTTAGCTATTGATTAAAAAAATTTGTTCTTGGATACTGATGGGGGATATTTTATTGACTACCTTAAAATGAATATTAATATTTCAAATCAATTTTTAGAAGGAAGTTTTGGGTTTTTTAGTAATGACGGAATTTCAAATTTAATTCAAACTGGCTTGAAATCTAAAGATTTACGTGTAAAGGAAAAATATGAGTGGATTGTAAAAAAACATAATCAATTAGTAGATAAAAAAATTGAACAAGAAAATTCTTTCTTAAATTATTTTAATGAAGTAAGAGAAACCCACCATAGTCACATGATCAATAAAAAAATAGATATTTAAGCAAATTAATAGTCTTGAAAAAATAATTGCTGATGTGGTTAAAGATTTAAAATTTATTAGAGTACAACCCAAGTATGATAATTAGTAATAGTGACAAGATGAATAATTCATATAAAAGTCTTTTCCTTCATGACGAAAGTGTAACCTACCTGAATTGCTCTTACATGTCGCCGATGCTAAAGTCAGTAAAAGAGGCTGGCTTAAAAGCATTGGACACACGAGCAAAGCCGTGGAAGCTTACTGTGGATGATTGGTTTACAAAGGCTGAAACGCTGAGAGACCTTGCCGCCAAAATATTCCGGACAAGTAATAATAATATTGCACTGATTCCTTCGGCCAGTTATGGCTTATCGCTCGCCGCAAAAAACATCGGGCTGCAGGCCGGCAAAAATATTCTGGTGCTTGAACACAACTTTCCTTCTAATTATTATCCCTGGGAAAACTTAGCAAAGCAGCAAAATTTACAAATAGTTACTATACAACAAACAGCCGGAAAAAATTTTACTGAAAGCATTCTCGAAAAGATTGATGATAACACAGGCCTGATTGCTATTCCAAATTGCCATTGGATAAGCGGTGTATGGATAGATCTCAAAAAAATCAGTGAAGCTGCAAAAAGCGTTGGTTCATTATTGGTGTTAGACCTGAGCCAGTCATTAGGCGTATTGCCAATTGATATTGATGATATACAACCAGACTTCGCAGTATCGGTTGGCTATAAATGGATGCTGGGGCCTTACAGCCTGGGTTACATGTATGTTGCTGAGAAATGGCAGGAGAGGAGTGAGCCTTTAGAATATTCGTGGCAGCCCAGGAAGGGCAGCGAAAACTTTGCTGATCTTACGGACTATGTTTCCGGCTATAAAAAAGGTGCCAGGAAATTTGATATGGGAGAAGTATCACAAATCAACCTTATGCCGATGGCCATTGCTGCCCTTGAACAAATAAATGCCTGGGACATACAGGCTGTGCAGTCACAAATAAAAATGCTTACGGATATTATTGTAAATTATGAAAGATCAAACGGCAGTTATAATGAGTATGCCCTAAATGCAGGACACATCATCAGCATTCCATTACATGATAAAAATATACCTGAACTTAAACAACGGCTGATAGACAATAATGTGATCGTCAGCTTCAGGGCAACATCTATAAGGGTATCCCCGCATGTGTATAATACAGTTGAGGATATTGAAAAATTGTTGAACTGTTTGAAATAAAAAGTCTTCTTAACCTAAAGCCTTTTCATAAAAAAGCATTAACAACATTAAATTTATTTATCTATAATCTTGATCAAACTGCCCTGGGTTACTCTATCAGTTGTTGTCATGCCATTTAATATGGATAGTTCCTGCAAACGTTTATCGGGCATATTAAAACTTTTTAATGCCTGCTCCAGCGTGCCTGATTGCCGGACAGTTTTAACTCTTATGCGTTCAGGTTTTTTATTTAGCCTGGCAGCATCTGTCAACTGCCTGAAACTTTGCATGGTATTAGCAAAAGATGGGGCATAATTATTAAAATCTGTTTGCCCGGCAATGCCGATGATATGATAGATGTTGTTATCGTAATTGATAAAATAAGATAAGGTTTGTATGCCTGAGCCAACCTGCTGTTGCTGCACACCTTCAACTACAAGTGCATGCAAGCCATTTACGGTTGTTTCGCCTGAATTAATAACCTGCAAATTATATTGCTGCATGGTAGTTCGTGCGGCGTCTTCCAGCGAAGCGCCTTTTGCCAGCGTAAGAAACATCATCGCCTTACTATCCTTCGGAGCCATTACCACCCTGTCAGGATTATTTTGATAATTCCAGTTTTGTGGCACATTAAATTGAAGCTTTAACACCGGGTGATAAAATACACTGTTCTCTAAAAATCCACCTTTAGGATCTTCTCCATAAATTAATCCTTCAATTCTTTTTAAATAAGCATTGCGGTTTACCTGCGGAGAAACAATCTTTAAATTTTTCTGCCATTCTGTAGCTTTTTTATCAACAGCAGTGTTTCGGTCTGCAGGGTTAGGGTGTGTAGATAAAAAATCCGGCAGTTCCTGGGCACCACTTTCTTCACCCTTTCTTTGCAATGTGTTGAAAAATCCAGCCATCTGGTGGGCATCATATCCAATTTTAGTAGAATACTCCACACCCAGGTCATCAGATTGCCGTTCAGCATCTCTGCCAAATTTTAAAAATAATAATCCAAGCCCCTGCGAAGCAGCATCTCCAAATTGAGCAAGCCTGGGGTTTGCAATCATGGCTCCCATTAACCCGATTTGGCCAAGTATAGCTTTACTTTGCTGAGATACAGAATGCCTGGCAGTAATGTGCCCGATCTCGTGGCCTAGCACGCCTGCAAATTCAGCCTCATTATTAAAATGTGCCATAATACCCCTGGTAAAATACACATAACCTCCAGGCACGGCAAAGGCATTCAGTATATCCGAATCAACAATCCGGAATTTATAGGCAAGATTTGGGCGATGAGAAATGGCTGCCATTTCATTGC
>JANLXV010000418.1:0-1971 GCA_031365305.1 Chitinophagaceae bacterium | reverse complement strand
GTCATTATTATTTACATGGAAATGATACACTTGACAATTCGCTTTTAAACCATGGATTTACAAAAGCTGATATTACTGATGTGTTTTTAACGCATCTTCATTTTGACCATTGTGGCGGCTCCATTGAAAACAATAATGGAAAATTAATTACGGCTTTTCCTAAAGCCACTTACTGGAGCAATGCTGATCATTGGCAATGGGCAACAGAGCCGAACGCCAGGGAAAAAGCCAGTTTTTTAAAAGAGAATATTTTGCCCATTAAAGAAAGCGGCCAGTTGCAATTTATTAGCGTGAAAGATGATTATCAATTTTCAGAAAATATATCTGTTACTTTTTTTAACGGCCATACCGAAGCGATGATGTTGCCGCAGATACGCCATAAAAATTCCACTATCGTTTTTATGGCCGACCTTCTGCCATCAATTGCGTATATCCCTTTGCCTTATGTAATGGCTTATGATACCAGGCCACTTGTAACTCTAAACGAAAAAGAAAAATTTCTTAACAAAGCCCTTAAAGAAAAATATATCTTATTTTTTGAGCATGACCCTGTTATAGAATGTTGCACACTTAAGCAAACTGAAAAAGGGATAAGAAGCGATGAAATATTTACACTCGCCGATGTATAAAAGGATTACCTGATATTGATTAATGAGGATAAAGGGTACCGGAGATTTTTATAGGATACCATATCCACTTTTACACTGCCGACTGACAAGGGACTTTCAACCCTGAGAACAATATGATTGGGATCGTCGCTCACCCACACATTCATTTTTTCCCCGCCATCAAACATGGTACCTTTTATCAGCAGGGGTTTAAACCGGATTGACCTGAATTTACCATACCTTGTTTTAATGGTTTCTTTACCGATATAGCGGAGATAAAGATGATAAATTTCAGCATCTAAAAACATATCGAAAGGAATACGATCCCCCGGTTTATAATTATCAAAATTTATATTACGGGCATAATAGGTGGCGCTTATTACATCCTGCATACATCTTGGTATTTTATAAACCCCGTTTGTAGTAACGGCCGTACCGGCAACATGATTGAAGGATACGTTGTTATACTTCTTATGATTTCCTTCCTCTATATTCCTGATAAACTTTACAGGCAGCATGGTTACCGTATCTATATAAGTTTCATACCTGTCACGCACTTTAAAAAAATTATCGAAAAAAGAAAAGGTTTTGCCTTCACCAACACAATGAAAAACCGGTTTACCATTATATTTTTCAAGCGTAGTGGTAAAGGATGCATCGCCGGCACCAATGAACATGCCCATGGTGCTGTAATATACCCGCATGTTTACAACCTCACCTTCTTTAAAGGCACTGTTTTGCGTTCCGCAAAATTCCTGTCCTGCCCTTAAGCTAAATGTGAATGTCAAAATAAATAATGTACAAATTGCTTTCGCTATATATTTCATCTGCCTGCCTTTCTTTAATAAATTATAAATGCCTGGTTACTTTTCTTTAAAAATTTTCACGCTTGCTATTAATATGGCTCCTGCTATTGCGGGAATAAATAAATTAATAAACCATATACCAAATGTAGCTGCAATAATACCTACGGTGTTTGTACTGTAAAGTAACAACAACTCAGTACTAAATTTCCCTCTTATACCAAGATCGGCAATAGCAAAAGATGGAATAATAGCAAGCACAAGAAATAAAAGACTGATTACCCATAAGCCCTGCCACCAACTCACTTCAACATTTACTACTTGCAACAGCAATATATATTGTATGACGAAAACCATGAACCGTGACAAGGATAATGAAAGCAACCTTAACAATATTTTCGCAGGTATCTCTTTCAACATTTCCAAATGTTTTAACCATTTATCCGTTGGAAAAAGGGATTGAAAGATGACTGGTATGAAGGATAGCCTGAAGTATAAAAACAACAATAAGACCGAACCAAATGCTGTAAAGAATAAGATTATCCTGAGCCAGAAAAAAG
>JANLXV010000633.1:0-1774 GCA_031365305.1 Chitinophagaceae bacterium | reverse complement strand
TTTCATTAGCTCTAAACTGGAGATTACTAATGGAATCACTAAAATAATTTTGAGCCATTGCGGTTATTACATAACTGCCTGCAATATTCAATGATTTAAAAATGGCTTTCCCCTGAGCGTTTGTATTTTGAAATTCAGCATAACCAATTTCTCTATTCTGCAACTTAACTTTTATGTTACTTACCGGCTTCAACGATAAAGAATTTGTAACACTTACATTAAGATCTACTTGGGCAAACAGGGTTAGGGATAAAAAAATAGTAACTGGTAATAATAAATATGTCTTCATAATGAGATTTAGAAAATCAGAAAAAAAATGACAATGGATTCATTTAAAAATAAAATGCATTTTCCTGTTCTATTTGAAAGGAACGAGGATTCACATTTGAATTAAACTTATAAATGAAATGCAAACAGCTTAACAATAAGAAGGAGGACCTCTTAACTGTTTTTTACTAAGGAAGCAGGAAGTATAGGTGGATAGATATACTGCAAAACCTGATAGCTTAATGCCGGAAATAATTGTTGCGATTAATGCTATAAAACCGTTTATCGAGCGGAGAATTTTTTGTAAAAAATTGTAATCACTTAATTTATTAAAGTCACTTAGCTCATCAAGAACACTGATTTGTTTTAATGATGTCTCTTTATATTTCAGTAAGGATGTAAAAACATTTTTCGTCTGCCATGGGATTGCGCTAATGGTATTTCTATTAAAAAGATTTGCTGTAATGCCTAATAAATATATTCCGCCGTTTCTATCAGGCCCTACAACCATTTGGTGGTGCTTCATTTTTAATGCTGCATCAAGCAAAGTATCAGCAGATAATTGGGGGCAATCATTACCAATGGCTATTACAACTTCATAGTTTTTACTGAAAACAAATGCTATGGTATCAGCAAGGTTTTCTCCAAAATTATCACTCTGTTGTTTAGCCTTATCTATAATAAAAAATGGCAGACCGGTAGATTCAACTACCTGTATAGTTTTATTGTATAAGGCAAGATGTAATTGATGATTGACAAAGCTATTGGCGTGCAGTTTTTTGCAACGGCTTTCCTCCAAAGGCGAGCGGGTAAAAATTAATATGGCAGTATTATTTTCCGTTGTTGTCTGTGATAGCTGGTGTGAAGATTAATGAGGATGAATGTGGTGGAGCAGAGTGGTCAGAGCTCTTGGTGCACTGGCTAACTAACTCCGTCAACGGGTGATATTTATTATTATTGTATAAAGAAACGGGTATTTGTGAAACATACTTTTTGTAAAGAAAAAAAAATTACAATCTTCTATAATCCTGAGTAATAATCATACCCCTGCTCAGCCCAATAATCAGGAGGACGCTGGTTGCTGAAAGAAATTGACCCTATCCTTTTCAGGTTTTTTATGCCATACTTTACCGGTATAATAAGCCGAAGTGGCTCGCCATGCTGAGGAGGTAATAATTGATCATTAACTTCATAAGCAAGCAAGGTTTGAGGATGCATAGCGCCTGGCATTTCTAAACCAACGTAGTAGCCTTCGTTAGGAGTAGCCATGCCAACATAGTTAAGTTTTGCTTCTTCCCGTAGGTTGTAATGGTTTATAAAATCGCTGAACTTTACACCGCCCCAATGTGATATTTGATCCCAGCCTTCCACGCATTTAAAATCATAAATGATCTCTGTTTTTGGCAAAGCCATTAGTTCTTTAAGGCTTATGTTAAGTTTACTGCCATCCTTTTTGTTTACAACCAGAGACCATGATTTTGGATCAAAATCATCATCATCCATTCCT
>JANLXV010000594.1:0-1981 GCA_031365305.1 Chitinophagaceae bacterium | reverse complement strand
ATTTTCAGGCGCTGAAAAAAATTTTACTCATGCACAAAAAATTTTATTGATATGTGGTATTGCCAACCCGGCGCCTGTTATTGATGAAATGGGTAAACGGTATGATCTTGTTGACACACTCTTATACCGCGACCACCACATTTTTAATATTGATGATCTTCAACATATTAAAAAGGCTTATGAAATTTTGTCTGCCCTGGATGTAATAATTTTTACCACCGAAAAAGATGGGGTTAGACTTTCAAAATTCCAGAATGAATTAAAAGATTTGCCCATCTATGTATTACCAATACGCCATAATATCTTATTTAATGAAGAAGCAGTATTAAACAAACAGATTATTGACTTTTTAGAAAGGTTTAATAAAAAGATTTAAGACATCTTCATATCTCAAACTCCCACACTGTTCTATAGTTCCCGTTCTTTTCTATGTAGGTGAGCAAAGCATTATAAAAAGGATCTGCCCCCAGGGTGGCACTATCGCCAATAATAAATAGCTGTTCTTTAGCTCTTGTAATAGCTACGTTCATTCGCCGGTAATCTTTTAAAAAACCAATATCGCCATCATCATTACTTCTTACTAATGAAAGCACAATTACTTCTTTTTCCTGCCCCTGGAAACTGTCAATTGTACTAACTCGTAAGGCTGCCGGCAATACTTCTTTTGCTGCCAATACCTGCCCGGAATAGGGTGATATAAAAGCTGTAGCTAATGGATTGAGGTGCTCAATATCTATAAGTTTTTGAGCAATATTTAATTCTCCATTATTTTTTAAACTTGTACCATCATTGCCATGTACTTCATTAAAACCTGAGCCTGCACTATCAATAAAAGTGATATGCGTGCCGGTGTTAAATAAATGTTCTGCAGATTTTAGTAACCCATTATAAAAATAATTTCCCGAAAAGCCCGCAATGCTTTCACGCATCCTGTATTGAGTGTCCAGTAAAAAAATTTTTTTTGCTGATTCAATGCTCACTTCAAGAATACTGCGGTTAAGCCCAAGGGTAGCGGCCTCATTGCTTAATACAGTTGGTGGTAGCTGAAGATGATCGCCGGCCAATACATATTTTTCAGCGAGGGGAAAAATGCACCAGGCCAAAGGTTCAATGCACTGCCCGGCCTCGTCAATTATCAATGTTTTAAAATTGAGATGATTAATTTTTGTATCATACAAACCAATGGGTGTTCCTAATATTACATCTGCTTCTCTATATAATTTTTCCTCATTATAATGCTGCAATTTTTTTATTTCTGTTCGTATGGCTTTTACTTCTTTGAAAAGCAGGTTGCGTTGCTCTCTCTCGGCTTTGCCAAAACTGCGTTTATATTTAAGAGCCATCTTCCTGAATTCTTCAGCCCTTATTTTGAGCGCCTTTATTTCTTTTTGCTGTTTACTATCGGCAAGCCTCCCTTCCGGCGTGTGTGCATAAAGCATGTCATCTACTTTGCTGGTATTGCCAACTCTTAAAATTTTTATGCCTTGCAGAATAAGGCCTTTGGCTATATTATCAACCGCTGTATTACTCGGTGCAGAAACCAACATCTTTTCACCAGCTATTATCAATTGCCATATAGCTTCAATAAGCGTGGTAGTTTTACCGGTACCTGGCGGGCCATGTATTATAGTGATGAACTCATTATTTATAACAGCTTTTACTGCTTCACGCTGACTTTGATTGAGCCTTGAATTTTTATAGTTAATGAACGCTGTGTTACTGTTCACGTCGGGACTATCCTGAACAGAATTGTTATGCAGTTCTTTAAACAGATTGAAAAGCTTGCTATCGCCTTCCAATGCATTTAATACCTGCTTCATTATCGTTGTTGTCCGTTGATCAGGTGCTAACTTAATGCCTACCTTATCATCTTCCAGCCAGTCCGGGAAGTCAGGGGCAAATAATCTGAACTCTCCGTTTTTCCCATCTAAATTAATCAGCACACCTTTAACAGGTTCTTCGCCTGTACAAAAACATTCAA
>JANLXV010000591.1:0-2619 GCA_031365305.1 Chitinophagaceae bacterium | reverse complement strand
TCATGGATAAAGGCACGGGTAAATAATTTTTTCTATTATCTGCAGAGTTAATCAAAGTGTTCTTAATCTACTGGTCTTAAATATTTTACAAGTAGTGTTTATTAATTAAAACAAAATATGGTAAGAAGACAATTGGCTGTGTTTTTTTTGATGTATATCAGCCTTGCGGCCTCAATGAAATTATCAGCGCAAATATTAAATATTATAAACGTTGATGGCGGCCCAATCTCAGGAAGTAGAACTGCCGATGGTAAAATAAGTGTTTACAAAGGCATTCCCTTTGCCGCATCGCCTGTTGGCGAACTGCGCTGGAAAGCGCCGCAACCGGTAAAGCCATGGGCCAGCATTTTAAAATGTGAAGCCTTTGCTGCAAGCCCAATGCAGGCCAAGCCTGTGCCATTCAGTATGTGGTCGCAGGAGTTTTTAATTCCTGAAAAACCGATTAGTGAAGACTGTCTTTATTTAAATGTATGGACAGGTGCAGCATTAAATACAGAAAAACGCCCGGTATTGGTTTGGATATATGGCGGCGGCTTTGCAAGCGGTGGCAGTGGTGTGCCTATTTATGATGGTGAAGCGATGGCTAAAAAAGGTATTGTGTTTGTGAGCATCAACTATAGGGTTGGTATTTTTGGTTTTTTTGCACACCCGGAACTTTCGAAAGAATCTGGTCACAATGCCTCTGGTAATTATGGTTTGATGGACCAGGTAGCGGCCCTACAATGGGTTAAAAAAAATATAGCCGCTTTTGGTGGCGATGCTGGTAATGTAACCATTGCAGGACAGTCGGCTGGCTCAATGAGCGTAAATTGTCTGGTAGCTTCACCATTAGCGAAGGGCTTGTTTAAAAAAGCTATTGCACAAAGTGGTGCCAGCCTTCTTGCCGGTCCTTTCGGAAACAATACTCTATTATTAGCTGAACAGGATGGAGAAAAAACAGCAACAGCATTACATGCGTCGTCGCTGTCTGATCTAAGAAAAATTTCAGCCGGGGAACTGATGAAAGCTCAGCAAAACCTGCGGGGCCCAATCATTGATGCCTATGTACTACCTGAATCCATTGCAAATATTTTCGTTGCCGGAAGACAAAATGATGTCGCCCTGCTCACGGGTTGGAATGAAGATGAAGGTTTGATATTCGGCCCGATTAAAACTGCAGCAGATTTTCGTAAAGATGTTGGCCGGCAGTACGGCGCTGATTCAACAACATTCTTAAAATATTACCCTGGCAGCAATGATGCTGAAGCCGCATCATCTCAGCTTAAGGTATCACGGGATATGATATTCGGTGTGCAGAATTATACATGGGCTAACGTGCAAAGCAAACTCAATAAACAAGTGTATGTCTATCGTTTCAAAAGAAAGGTGCCTGCAACCGGCGAGTATGTTAAGTATGGCGCTTTCCATACCGGCGAAGTACCGTATGCTTATGATAATTTAAAATTTGTGAAGCGGCCCTGGGAGCCTGCCGATCCTGAGCTTGCAAGAGTAATGTCATCTTACTGGGCAAACTTTATTACGTCAGGTGATCCGAACGGAAAAGACTTGCCGCAATGGCCGACCTACAAAACAGATAAGCAGGTGATGCTGCTGGATGTACAACAGAAGGCAGAGCCTTTGCCAGATGAGGCCACACTTGATTTTATGTATTTAAAAATGACTACAGGTAAGTAATCAATGGTTGCTGTTTTTTTCGCAGCGTTTATTTTAATAGCTATTGACGGTTTAAGAAAACGAATGATCTGTAATTAACCGCGGATCGCTCTACAATTCAAATGCCTTTGCCTGGATAGGAAAAATAAATTTCAACCCTAAGCTGTTTTGTTGCATTAATTCTTTTTTTAGCCGGGTAATGTTTTCTTCAGGCGGCTTTACATGTGTTACCACAATAGCACATTTTTGCAAAGCATCCTTCCCGGTAAGTTCATTTAAAACGCCGATTTCCTTCATGAGCCATTTAGGTGTAAGATGTCCGAATAATTTATTGTCGGGCTGGCTGTTTGGAAAAGAAACTTCTATAAAAATGCCCTTTAATTGCCCTGCTTTAATAAGAGGAGCTATAGCCTGCCAAAGTTTTTTCAGGTTATTGCTTTTTTCAATTTCGTCCGGTCCTGTATCACCTAAGTATAGCAAATAATCTGCATTATGCCGCACTAAAAAAGCCGTACTTTCAGAAGGGTTTACATGGCTGAGCGGAAACGCAGTTACCTGCATGCCGGTATTGGCAATGTTCATTTCCTGGCTGGCCTTGAGGGTTTGAAAATGGTATTTTTTTAGTAAGAACCCCCTGCCTTCATCGCCAAAATTTCCCCAGGCTTCCCCGTTAAAATAATCGTCCTGTAATATCTTCATGCAGGAGGGCAAAGCATACACGGTTTTGGAAGTATCGTCCGGCGAGGTGATGATAAGGCCTGCTACATGGTCAAGGTGTGCATGAGAAATAAAATAGCCTTTGATGTATTGTCTTTGAATGGCAGAGGCAGTTCCGGTAAAGGTTTTATTGGCGATAGCTTTTTGTATACCGGCGTAAATGGTTCCTGCATCTAAACAAATATAATTTTTGGTGCCTGCCACTGCCACCATGTAGGCAGATAAATTTGCTTCATCAATGCCGCCCTT
>JANLXV010000532.1:0-9908 GCA_031365305.1 Chitinophagaceae bacterium | reverse complement strand
GTGCTTGCTACTATTTTGCGTGCCGGCCTGGCTATGCACCAGGGGTTATTGAATTATTATGATAAGGCAGATAATGCTTTTATAAGCGCTTATCGCAAACATAACCCTGACGGCACTTTTGAAATAAACCTCGAATATATTAGCTGTCCTGAAATGGAAGACAGGCTGGTTATTATTTCTGACCCAATGATTGCTACGGGGGCATCACTTGTAAAAACCATTCAGTACATTAAAGAAGAAGGCAACCCTAAAGCGATTCATATTGTTTGCGCCATTGCCTGCACTGTTGGTATAGAATATATTTTACGTGCAGAACCAAAGGCCACCATCTGGTGCGGCGATATTGATGACGAGCTTACAGCAAAAGGATATATTGTTCCGGGGTTAGGCGATGCCGGCGATCTTTCCTATGGCGTTAAGGTGCAGATGTAGAAATAAGTAAAAATTAAAAAGTAAAAAAGGATTTTCAGCGAGCCGATATTTCTGCTTTTAATCTTTTTCTATTGCCGTATAATTTAAGATTCGCTTTCTTCTTTTGAATTTTTATTTTTTACTTTTTACTTTACCTGAGCCATGAAAAATTCTCTTAACTTTAGCGGGCTGAATTGTATTACCAAATGAAAAAAACTGCCGGATCTGTAATTGTGTTGCTTTGCTTAACCTTTTTTGTTAGAGCACAGGATCCGCACTTCTCCCAATTTTTTGCTTCTCCTCTTACGCTTAATCCAGCGCTTACAGGTAAGTTTGATGGAACTTTACGTGTTGCAGGAAATTACCGTAATCAATGGCCGGCTTTTAATAATGTTTTTACTACGTCTACTTTAAGTGTTGACTTTAATATTTTACAAAATGCTATTCCGTATAACGATACGTGGGGCATTGGTATTTTAGCACTGACTGATAAAGCAGCAGGCGGCATACTTACTAACAACTATATTGGGCTTTCAACAGCTTATCACAAAGCACTAGATGAAGATGGGTATAGCCAGATAGGTGCAGGTTTCCAGGCAACCTATGGACAGAAAAAATTAGATCGTTCTAAACTTTTTTTTGAAGATCAGCTTACGCCTTTTGGATTTACAGGCGTTTCAGCAGATATCTTTTCGCTACAGGATCTTAATATTAATTATCTGGATATAAATGCCGGCCTGATATACACAGGCAGCAGTACAGACAGGAACAATTATTATGTAGGTGCATCAGTGTACCACATCAACAGGCCTAAAGAAAGTTTTAAAGGCGCTAACTGGAACATCAGTCCAAGAGCTACAATCAGCGCCGGTGGCTACTTTCCTGTATCTGATATTTTAACCCTGCATACAAGCGGTATATATCAATTGCAAAATAAATTTTCGGAAACAACTTTCGGGGCCGCATTATCTGCACCTTTTGGCGATAACACTACTAATCCTTCCAACGTATATTTTGGCTCATGGCTGCGCCTGAACGATGCCTTAATACCTTACATAGGCCTGGAATTTAGCGGTATGCGCATTGGCGCCAGTTATGACATTAATACTTCTGACCTTAAGAGTGGTTCACAAAGCAGGGGCGGCATGGAAATATCATTAATCTACATTAAGCGCCCTTCAGAGGGTGGGCGGAATCTTCCTTGTCCTAAGTTTTAATATCTTCTCATCTCATTTATTTTTACCGCTAACATATTTGTTATCCTTTATATAAAACCTATAGGGAAGCAATGCATCTTGTCCGGCACTTTCAATACCAATCCTGGCACTAATACCAATCTCATCATTGCCATATCTTTTTTTATCATCCATTATAAACAAAAGATTATCCAGCAATAACAAGCCGGAATGGTGTTTATAAATGCCAAATGCTTTACCAACATTGCCAGGCCCTTTGGTAAGCGTATAATCAGCATAAGGTTTGCCTGTCCGTTGCAGCATCAAATTTATACCTTCAATAGGCTCAACAGCCCTGATAAGTATGGCATCGGGGATACCTTCATCATTAGTAACCACATTAAGCATTTGATGCATGCCATAACAGATATATACATAAGCCGTACCTGCCGGTGAATACATGTGTTCATTGCGGTTTGTGCGCTTGCCGGAAAACGAATGGGAGGCTTTGTCGGTTAAAGCCATGTAGGCTTCGGTTTCAACAATGCGACCTGAAGTTGTTTGGCCATTAAAACTTGTTACTACAATTTTACCAAGCAACTCCTTTGCAATCTGAACAACATCTTTCCGGTTATAAAAATCAATGCCTAATTTTTTCATGAGGTTTATTTTCCGGTCATTCTTATCATCAAAGGTATTATGTGCTCTTTCAAAATATTTCAATTAATACAGTTAAGTTTATAGGCACAATCATAACCATATTAGTTTTTGTTTAAGGAAATTATCATAGCTATAAGTTCATATTTTAAAGCCCATCGCTTTATTGTAGAACATCGCTTGTGGAAATGGATCATTATCCCCGGCATTATTTATACCGTCCTTTTTGTTGCAGGCATTTATTTTTTTTGGCATTCATCGGCTGATGTAATTAATTACATTTTATCAAAAACAGGCGTAAAGGTTTATATGCAAAAAGAGCATGCCGCCTGGCTTAAATTTTTATTTTTGGTTGGTCAGTTGATCATTCATCTTGTGCTGATGTTCTTTTATTTTTCATGGTTTAAATATATTTTTTTAATTATTGGCTCACCTGTGTTTGCTTACTTGAGTGAAAAGACGGACGGCATATTACAAGGCAAAAATTTTCCACTGGATATAAAGCAATTGTTTAAAGATATTATAAGAGGAACAGCCATAGCTTTACGCAATACACTTTGGCAAACAGTGTACACCATCTCCATTTTAATCTTATCACTGATACCGGTGTTAGGTTGGGCAACGCCTGTATTGGCCTTGTTTGTGGAATGTTATTACTTTGGTTTTTCTATGCTGGATTACAGCAGCGAAAGAAACAAATTATCTATCAGCGAGAGCATTCATTTTATTGGCAATCATAAAGGCTTAGCCATTGGCAATGGTATAGTGTTTTATCTGATGCATGGCTTACCGGTTATCGGGTGGATATTTGCGCCAAGCTATGCTGTGATAGCAGCAACGCTTAGCTTGCATGAATTGAAGCAATCAAATACTGTTAATTAATGTCAGAAAAAAGTATTGTTTATTTAATACCATGTTTTTTAGATGAATCAGCTTTAGAGGTTTTACCGGCAAACATTATTGCAACCGTTTTAAAATGCGAGGTGATTTTTGCAGAGAATGAACGGAGTGCAAGACGTTATCTGAAACAATTAGATCGTACAGTAGTAATAGATAATTTTGAATGGTTCGGTATTCACAAAGCAGAGAATGCCCAGCTTGATAATTTCAAACAAAAGATCAAAGAAGGCAAACAAATTGCTATCATAAGTGAAGCCGGTTGCCCGGGTGTTGCGGATCCTGGTCAAATTTTAATTGATGCAGCACAGGAGCTAAACGTAAGCGTTAAACCGTTAGTGGGTCCAAGTTCTATATTATTGGCATTAATGGCAAGCGGGCTAAATGGCCAGGCTTTTAAATTCAACGGTTACCTGCCGATAGATGGTAACGAACGTCAAAAAAAAATTAAAGAACTGGAAGAAGAGTCTTTAAAAACAAATTGCACACAATTATTTATTGAAACGCCTTACCGCAATAATCAAATGGCAGAATCGCTTATGAAAATATGCAGGCCACAAACAAAGGTTTGTATTGCAGCGGAGATCACCTCTGCAAATGAATTTATTAAGACAAAAACCGTGGCTCAATGGAAAACGTCAATGCCTGATCTGCATAAAAAACCGGTGGTATTTTTATTTCTGGCCGTATAATTACAAGCGGTGTTTACTTACCAAATAAACCAATGCGGCCATGGCTGCAGCACCAAAATTTAATTCTCTTTCACTTACGTTTTCAAACACATCGGTAGCTGCATGATGAATGTCAAAATATCTTTGGCTGTCAGTATTAAGGCCGGCCAATGCTGTGCCAATTTCCTTTAAGGGACCTATATCTGCACCGCTGCCGCCCGGGCCAGTTTCATACAAACCGTAGGGGTTTAAAATTGCATTCCATCTATATATTTTTTGCATCTTAGCCGTATCCATTTCTAGCCTGAAACCTCGTGGTGTAAAGCCACCTGCATCACTTTCAAGTGCAAATAGGTGCTGCTCATTTTTTTGTTTGGCAGCTTCCAAATACGCTTTGGCGCCTGTGCCACTTATTTCTTCATTCGCAAATGCTACGGCTCTCACGGTTCGCAGTGTGCCTGTTTTTTTCAGGGCACGTAACACTTCCATAGACTGCACTACACCTGATCCGTCATCGTTGGCACCTTCTGCCAAATCCCAGCTATCAAGATGTCCGCCGACCGTGATGACCTCTTTAGGAAATTGAGAGCCCCTGATCTCTCCAATAACATTATAGCCTTTTACATCAGGTAATTGTTTGCAATATGTTTTAAAAGATGCATAAGCCGTTTTGCCGGTGGCTAACATTTTACTTAACCATTCTGCATCATTGGTGCTGATGGCCACTGCCGGAATTTTTGGAAAAGAATCATTATAAGACATGATTCCCGTATGCGGATAATCATTTAAATTGATAGCCAGAGACCTCACCATTACACCTACTGCACCATCCTTTGCAGCCTGCGCAGCACCAACACGTCTTGCGATACCACTTTCGCCATAAGCCTGGAACACCCGTAGATAAGTCGGGTTCATCTTAAAGTTGAAGAAAACAATTTTGCCTTTAACCTTATCACCGAGTTGCTGAAGTTCAGGCATGCTTTTAACTTCAACAATACCGGCCTTTACGCCTTTTGAGCCTGTACCTATAGATGTGCCCAATGCACACAGCTTAAGCTCATGATCTTTCCCGCCCGTAATAACTATTTTACCTGTTTCCTTTTTACCACGTACCCAATGCGGTATCATGCACTCTTGAAAAAAAACTGTATCTGCGCCGGCATCTTTCATCATTTGAGAAACAACTTCCGCAGCTTTTGTAAAATTTGCGGAGCCTGAAAGCCGCGGCCCCACTTCTTTGCACAGCTTTTTTAAATTGATATAAGCCGTTGAATTGGTAAAGATTTCATCAAAAATTTTTTTCACAGCAGTAGAATCATCTGCCTGCCCTGCTGCGCTGTAATACATAAGAATGCTTACAACAATCAACGTACTTCTAATCATGTTTTAAGGAATTATTTGTTGAGTTTGGCGCTGATCACAATATATTTTGATTCGCCCCGCCATGGTAAAGCGCTCATTTTTTCCTTATAGTGCAATACAATATCCTTGCCTTCATATTGACTCAGAGAATCAGCAACTGCTTTATCGGCAACAGAAAATAACCAGATGTTATTGATAAGCACACCGCCGTTGGTATTGTTAATGCCACCAAGATTCAGCTCGCCTTCGTAGGTTTTAAAAACGTAGCCCTTATGAGAAAACTTTATAAGCCGCCCGGCACGGTTGCCTTCGCTATAGGTATAAACCATGTTGATGTAGATGTATATGCCTAAAAAAATTACAATTAGCGCCACTACCCAAAAGAGAAATCTTCTCATAAAAAATGCATTTAAGCAAACTTAAACATTTAAGCCAGAAATTATGATTTGGTAAAGAGATACTGTGTGCACAATAACAATCACTAATTTGCATCTCATTTATAAAAACCGTCTCAGTTTATTTAAACTTGTAAAGAACAAACTATAAATTTTTTATGAATATTGCCATAGTGTGTTATCCTACCTTCGGAGGCAGCGGCGTACTTGCAACAGAACTCGGCAAAGCCCTTGCTGACAAAGGTCATACCGTGCATTTTATCACCTACCAGCAACCTGTACGCTTAAGCGGCTTTTACGCAAATATTTATTACCACGAGGTAAGAGTACCTACCTACCCTTTGTTTGATTACCCGCCTTATGAAACGGCACTCGCCAGTACCATGGTTGATGTAATTCTTAATAATGATGTGCAGTTATTACATGTGCATTATGCCATACCACATGCCTCGGCGGCATATATGGCCAAGCAAATTCTTGCCAAACAAAATATACATATACCTGTTATTACTACTTTGCATGGTACAGATATCACGCTTGTTGGCAGAGATAAAACTTATTCGCCTGTTGTTACTTTTTCAATGAATGAAAGTGATGCAGTAACTGCGGTATCGCAAAATCTTAAAGATGAAACTTACCGCAATTTTAAGATGGAAAAAGATATACAGGTCATCAATAATTTTGTTGATGTAAACCGTTTTCACCGCAAGCCAATAGATGCGTTTAAAAAAGTAATTGCGCCTCATGGCGAAAAAATAGTATTACATGCTTCTAATTTCAGAAAGGTAAAAAGAGTGGATGATGTGGTAAAGGTTTTTGTAAAAGTAAATGCAGAGATTCCCTCTAAATTATTGTTTGTAGGTGATGGGCCTGAGCGGTCATCTATTGAAAGCCTTTGCCGGGAAAGCAGCGCTCATGCAGACATCCGTTTTTTAGGCAAGCAAGAACAGATGGAAGATATTCTTGCCGTATCTGACCTGTTTATATTGCCGAGTGAATATGAAAGCTTTGGCCTTGCAGCGCTTGAGGCCATGGCTGCCGAAGTGCCTGTAATATCAACCAATGCAGGCGGTTTGCCGGAGATCAATATCAATGGTTATTCAGGCTATTTAAGTAATGTAGGCGACACAGATGATATGAGCAAAAATGTGCTATCGCTTTTTAGAGATGAAGAAAAATATCTTGAGTTTAAAAAGAATGCCCTGGCACAGGCCGAAAGATTTGACATCAGTAATATTGTACCGATATACGAAGCGCTTTATGCCAGGTTTGTACAATAGCTATTTGTGAAGCCATAGCTCGGGGTTCACATTATCATTCTCCTTCATCAATATCAGCATCACTTCGCCCTGGCCGTCATCGTTACTCCCGGCTTTGCCGATAACCTGGCTTGTTTTAACGGTTTGGCCACGTTGCACACTTACTGAAGTAAGGTTACTATACACAGTAAAGTACTTGCCATGCTTTATAAATACGGCTTGTTTATCGTCCACAAAACTTACCAGTGTCACCTCACCATCAAACACTGATTTCACTGGGGTACCAACTTGCGTTCCGATAGTGACGCCAGGATTATCGCCGGAAATTTTAGTGCCGGGAATTGTATAGTTGCCATAGTGAATAAGAACACTGCCATTAACAGGCCATGGCAAAGCCCCCCGGTTTCTTTCAAAACTCGCATCCAGGGCTTTGTCAGCTTCAGAAGACACCAGCACACTTGGCGCAGCCTTTACGGGCCTTGAAGTAGTTTTTGTTGTTGAGCTTTCTGTAGATTTTGTGTCAGTGGTTTTGGCTTTACCGGCGATAGCCGCCAGCCGGTCACGTTCTTTTTTATCTGCTTCAGCTTTCTTACGGGCAAGTGCAATTTCTCTTTTAATCATCGCACTGATCATCCCTTTAATCTTGTTATCCTGCTTTCTTTTATTGGCAAGCTGTATAGATAATTCTTTTTGCCTGCCCTTTAATTTTGATACAATGCTTTGCTTTTCCTGCTGTTGCTTTTCAAGCACCGACATTTCTTTTCCCTTTTCTTGTAACACTATGCTTTTTTGTTGCTTGCTGCCTGAGAGTTCGCCGATGCGTTCTTTAATGAGTGTTTGCGTCCTCGCAATATTATCACCCTGCATTTCCCTGTAGTTACGGTATGATTTTAAATAAGTGATGCGTTTTATAGCATCATTAAAACTTGATGAAGAAAAAATGAAGCTTAAAAAATCGTAGTTATTCCTGGTTTTATAAGCATACACCATGCTCTTGGCATATTCCTGTTTTAAGGTATCCAGTACCTTATTTAATTTGTTCACTTCTTTTTGAGAACGTACAATGTCGCCTTCAATAAATCTTAACTGACCGGTGATGTTATCAATTACATTATCCTGCAGGGCAATGCGTTTATTAATCACATTAAGCTGGCCAACGTTTACTTTGGTGGTCGTCCTGGTTTCTTTTAAAATCTTTTCTGTTTCTTCAATTTCACGCCGGAGTTGTTCCCTTTGTTTTTGTAACTCATCCTTATCAACAGATTGCGCCAGGGCTGTATAACAGTATACGCTTAAAGCAAAAAACAATACAATCTTATACATGCCACTTTTTTAGTACCCTCAAAAATATGGGATTGAAAATAAAACGAAGATGGCTAAATGATAATCAGTTGTTATAAATCACTTGATTTTATAATTGGGAGGAATGCTGAAAGGGAAAGACAAATTGGTATTAAAGTCGTATTGCTTGTAATCCATTTTCACTTCTACCTTCGATTTATCTGATACCGTAATCTGCCGCTTTGTTGAAAACGGTTTACTATCTTTTGTTTCATAATCAGAATAGAAAAGATTTGCAGTGCGTGTTGAAGCAAGGCTTACATCATCTAAAACGCTTCTTTCAACAAGGTTGGTTGATGAAGAAATAACGAGAGCATTCCTAAAAAGATCGCCTGCTAAAGTAAGCAGGATTGAATTGCCGCCTTCTGAATAATTTGCTACTCTTTGCCCGATAAAAATAGGATTGCCAATAAGAAGATCCTGCATGGTGCTTAGGTTAAGCGGAATTTTGATGACCTGCTCAAGATAGCTGATAGGCTTTATTTCACAGGTTCGGTCAAGCTTATTTAAAATATAAATACTATCGGGTGTCATCAGAATTCTAAAAGCTTCCACGCTAAGAAAAGTGGCGTTTAATGATATCCATATCAGGCTGTCTTTTTGCATTCTTACAAAGGCATTTACATCGGGTTGCCTGCCTTTACTATCGGTATACTCAACTTTTATCTTTGCTGAAAACGTTTTATAATCAATATGGTTTGCTGAAAGATTTTTTAAGAGCCGTGAAACTTTTGTGGCAGAATCACTATTAATATTTACAGGTGGTATTACACTTGATGAATCTGTATGTATAACCGGTTTACTTATTTTTTTTGCTGTGCGGCAGTTTGAAAATGTAAGGCAAAAAATAAAAGCGGCAATTATTGTAAGACTGTTTTTCAATACTGGTTATTTAAAATTTTAATTTGTACCTGTGTGCCCAAAGCCACCTTCTCCCCGGTGTGTAAGATTCAATTGCTGTACCAAAATACACTCAGCCTTTTCAACTTTAGCAATTACTATTTGTGCTATCCTGTCGCCGTGATTTATAATCTGCTCTTCCTGCGAAAGATTGATAAGGATCACTTTTAGTTCTCCGCGGTAGTCGCTATCAACAGTGCCCGGCGAGTTTAAGCAGGTAATGCCTTTGTTGATAGCGAGGCCGCTTCGTGGCCTTACCTGCGCCTCATAACCTTCGGGTAATTCAAAATATAGTCCTGTGGATACCAATGCCCTGCTGAATGGTTTTAAAATCAAAGGCATCTCAAGATGAGCCTGTAAATCCATACCGGCGGAGCCTGTTGTTGCATAAGATGGAAGATCGTTTGCCGAGCGGTTAATAATTTTTATGGGAACCTTCATTGCGCAAAGAAAGTAAAAAGTAAAAAGTAAAAAGTAAAAATCGAATCAAATCATCTATTGAACAATGAACATTGAATTGAAAAACTTTTGCCTCATACCTCACCCTCACACCTCATGCCTCATACCTGTTTTTCCAGCAATACCGTAGCATTTGCAAACAAGCCTTCTTCACGACCGGCGAAACCCATTTGCTCTGTAGTAGTTGCTTTTATAGAAACAGCATCAATATTTATTTGCAGAATGGTGGCAATAGCTTGTTGCATTGCCGGGATGTAAGCTTTTATTTTAGGCTGCTCCAGGCAAACTGTGCTGTCAATATTTACTATGGCAAACCCCTTCTCTTTTATTAGCTCAAAGGTTTTTTTTAATAAGATTTTGCTGTCAATATTTTTAAATTCG
>JANLXV010000526.1:0-4449 GCA_031365305.1 Chitinophagaceae bacterium | reverse complement strand
AAGGGCGGTAAAGTAAATTCGTTGGATACTGAAAAAGATGATTTGCTGTCAATGGGTGAAATGGCTTTATTTATTGAGCATCCAACAGACACATCTAACAGGCCTAAACTTGACCAGGTGTCGAAATGGGCATTGCCATGGGCAGATGTGAACCAGCTTTCATACACTGTTACGGGGCCTTATCTTAAAACATTATTCGACCAGGCTTTTATAACCGGTTTGCATAATCCAAACTTAAGGCCGAACGCAGATACCTGGGAACAGGCACTATTGAAAACGACAGATCTGATGCAACCCTGCAGCAACAAATCCTGCGATCAAAAATGGTTTGTTTTTGACAATACAACTTCACCTAAATGTCCTTTTTGTGATACACCAATTAAAGGTTCCGTACCGATTATAGATCTGTATTACCAGTTTAAGCCAGCTGTTTGGAAGCCTGAAAATCACCGGTTGATGGTTTACAGTAATCAATATTTATTTCAATGGCATGTAAACCGAAATGTGATAAGGAATGATAAGTTGACCGAAGAGCAAAAAGTTCCCGTGGCCTACTTTACTTTTCATAACAATAAATGGGTACTCGTGAATCAAAAACTTACTTCACTAAAGGATCTTACAGAAGATAAAGATGTTCCCATGGGCACAATGGTGGATATCGTAAATGGAAAAAAATTATTGCTATCCGGCGATGATGGTGGAAGGATAGCGATGATTACCATGGCAAACGAGTAATCCGCTGCCGATGTTTTAAATTTACCGTTGGGAGATAACATAAAATTGTTAATCAAAATATTTAAACAAATTTTTCATGAAACTTAAACCAGCCGGAATCCTCATCGTTGTAATAATTATTGCAGTGCTTGCCTATTTCGCATTTAAACCCAAACTGTCGGGAGATAGCAAAGAAAGCCCTGTCGAGACCGGAACCACTTCGGGTAGTTATGAAATTGATTCTTCAAAGAATCCCAAACCTGCGGCCACTACAAAAGATAATAAAGTTGAAGAGCGTGAATTTAATTATACCGCAGAGAAACCACAGAATGGCACTTTACGTGGTGTGGTTGAATTGGGTGCTACAGGCTTCAACTCGTTTGTTATAAACATGGATCCCCAAAAGCGTTGGGAAATTGTATCAAAGGATTTTGGCGAATCATTGGCCTATGAAGGGCTTGCTACTACAGATGATATTCGTAGCGGTTTAAAAAAATACATAGCCGGCATGTTCGATAAAGGTGTTGCAAAAAACAATATTCATTTCGTTATATCATCCGGTGCACAAAAAGAACCTAAAACTGCTATCATAAGTAATGAGCTTAAAAAAATGGGCTACGTTGTAAACAATGTAACGCCTGAACAGGAAGCGAAACTTGGACTTAAGGCTACAGTTCCGCCATCATTTATAGATAATTCTTTTATGATTGATATCGGCTCAGGAAATACTAAAGTATCGTGGGATGAGAACGGCACTTTGAAAACTATGGAATTACCCGGCGCCAAATATTATGAAAAAGGCTCTTCAGATGATGAAGTGTTTAGTGCCATTAAAGCGCAGACTGCAAAGATTCCCCAAGGCAAAAGAAATGTCGGTTTTATTATTGGTGGCGTTCCATTCACTTTGGCAAAACAGCATCGTAAAGGAGAAGAAAGATATACAGTGCTAAAACTTCCGGCTGATTATAAATCAACCGATAAAAAGATGGCAGCAGGACTTAATATTTATAAAGCAGTTATTGATGGAACAGGAACAGATACGTTTGTTTTTGACTGGGATGCGAATTTTACCATAGGCTTCCTTCTTAGCCTTAATAAATAGTTTGTTGTATGAGTTTTTTAAAACAGTTATTAACGCCCTTTGTAGAATTTGTAGAAGATAAGAAGCAGCCGCCTGTGCAAGCCAAACAGCCCCAGGCAGCCACTCCAGGCAAAACTGTAACCCCGCCGCCAGCTGATGTAAATGTTCAGCATCCTTTGATTAATGATCATAACATCGTGGCCGATCAGACACCCTCTTATTCACCTGGCGGGACAATTGCAAAACCTTTACCCGAACACCAGCAATATTTTGAAAAATTAATTACTGATGCAAATCTTAACAGCCCAATTTTCCAAGGAACAGATTTTAAAGAGTTTGTAGATAGCAAAGTAGATATTGATGATATTACCGATGAACCTCTTAAGTATAAAACTGCTTTTAATGTATTAAAAAGTACTGGTCTTACAATAGATAAGCTTAAGTCTACAGGTCAGGCTTATTTGGATTTAGTGGGGCGTGATTTAAATGCTTTTCTAAGTGCACATGCTCAGCAATACAAAAAAGAGGTCGGCGGAAAGGAAGTATTGATTCAAAAAAAGGCTGAAGAGTTACAGCAACTGGCGCAAAAGATAAACGCTTTGAAAGGTGAGATCAATCAGTTAACATCAGACGTAAATATCATCAAGGGAAAACTCAACGTTACCAAAAACTCATTCCTTCTTGCAGGAGAAATTAAGCAGACCGAGATTCAAACAGAGCTGGATAAGATCAGCCAGTTTTTTTAAAACAGGAATGCAGACCTTTCTATGAAAATCTTTCATAAGTAAATTCGTTATACAGCTCAACATCTGTAAAACAAATTACTTGAGTTCAGATAACATATCCTTCTTTAATTCTTCTACGGAGATATATGATTTTGATTTAAACGCATAATACTTATATAATTTATTTTCTACTTGAGTTGGATTATTGGGATCTGAAGTTTGATTCAACGATACAAAAAATGAATATGAAATATTCAGATTAGATTTCCATTTGATGTCAACACGAATTGTATTTCCGTAAGTTGGATCTGGAACTAATTCTTCTAGAGGTAATTCATAAATAAGTTTTGTGTCGGCTCCAGTTAGATTATTAATAATAAATCCTGAATCAAAATTTACATATCTAGTTTCTTTTTATAAATGAAATTCTATTCCACTTAATGAATATCTTCCATCATTAACAACCTTAAATGCAATTGTCTCTTGAAAAAGATATGGCTCAGTCACACGTGTTAAATGTGGTCTTTCTTCTATTGAGGCAGAAATAAGTGGAAAGGAGTTTTTTGCAGTTATTTGATCAAATAACTGAGCCTGCAACTCAGAAACCCTTTGACTTAGAGATAACTCTTTAGAATTTCCTATTATGACTTTCTTTTGAAGATTTAGCAATGTGTTATTAGATTCAATAATTATATTCTGTTTATTTATTAGAATGTCATTTTTTGAGTTAAGATCTTTTTGTGCTCGAATTAGCATACCAGATTGCTCGCTTAATTTTTTATCCTTTTCAATTGATTTTTCATTTTCACTTACAGATTCATATTGTGAATAAATGGCGGAAAAGCAAATCATTATACCTGAAAAAACATTAAACCAAAAAACCCATCTTTTTAGTGGTTTCTTTTCTTCTCTTCTTTGTTTATGGGAACTTACAATAAGTAGTATGGCAGAAATGAAGGCTATGAGTACTGGGAATGACAGTATTGCCTTAATTATGTTCTCAATAAATCTCAAATCTATTATGGACTTAATTATTCAACGATTATAAACTTGTTTGTCCCTATTGGTACACTCTCACCCAATCCACATACATTTTTTGCGGCCATATTTTTTCATCAACGCCTTTTGCACCGCCCCAGTTACCACCAACGGCCTGGTTTAATAATAAGTGAAAAGGCTGTTCAAAAGGCCAGGCTTCATAACCCAGGCGTTCATTGGTTGTGGTGAAAAATACATTCCCATCAACTAAAACTCTTATTGACTCTGCTGTCCATTCCAAACCATATACATGATAGGTCTCTGAACAGTCGTTAAGAAAAATAGTATCGGTTCTCTGGGTACCGATCACATGGTTATATTTTTTTGTATGAATACTGGCATGTACAAAGCCCTGGTTAAAACCAACGTGTTCCATAATATCTATCTCTCCATCGTCAGGCCATTCCAAAGGTGTTTTACTTGCAAGCATCCATATTGCAGGCCAGGTACCACGGCCTTTTGGCAACTTTGCCCGTACTTCAATCTTTCCATAGGTCCAGTCGCCTTTGCCTTTTGTGATCAACCTTGCTGATGTATATTTTTTATCTTCATAATTTTCTTTCCTCGCCTCTATAATAAGTTTACCTTTTTTCACTCTTGCATTTTCCTTACGGCTGGCAGTATAATATTGTAATTCATTATTGCCCCATCCATCTCCGCCAATATCATAACTCCATTTGGTAGAATCCGGCAAGCCTTTATAATTAAATTCATCCTGCCAAACCAGCTTCCATGCTTTAACACTATCCTGCGCTGATGATGATTGTAAATAGCAACAGCTAATTAAAAGATATATTAATTTTCTTCTCATAAATAATTCTGTTATTGAATTTATTTCAGATTGAATACCTCGCCCCTCTCCACCGGAGAGGGGTTGGGGTAGGGCTTTTT
>JANLXV010000521.1:0-3014 GCA_031365305.1 Chitinophagaceae bacterium | reverse complement strand
GAAGCGTATAGATGTAGGCTATATAAGTAATTAATGAACTAATGATTACCAGGTAGGCAATAGCACTCCAGGCCAACACAGGTATATCTTTTAACGGAATTACATTGCCTGTGCTGTAAGCGGTAATTAATAAAACGCTTCCTGAAATAAACATTTGAAAACCAAGACTTACATAAGGGTTGAAATTGATCGCATGTTTTTGTGTATACAAAGTTCCGAAGGCCCAGGTGATAGAAGCGGTGATAGAAATTAAGATGCCAAGCCGGAAGTCCGCATTAAAAAAATCATTTAAGTGTTCATAAAAAATAATGCAAACACCGCTGAAGCCAAGCAACATGCCAACGACGGCTTTAGTGGGAATGCGTTTGCCTTTAAAAAATAAGATGATGACAAGCCATAATGGAAAAATGGCTGAAATAATAGAGCCGAGTCCGCTACTGATGTATTTAACGCCCCAGGTACTCAAACCATTGCTCAATAAAAAATTCAATAAAGAAAGAATTAAAATACTCCGCCATTGTTTGCCCGAAGGCATCGGTTGTTTTTTAAATAAAAAATAAAATAATAACAAACAACCTGCACTGAATTGTCTGAAGCTGATCATTTGTAAGGGCGGCATTAATTGAACTGCTGCCTTAGAGGCCAGCCATGTTGTTCCCCAGGTAATGCTTACAACTGTTAGTGCAATATATGCTTTGGTTCTGGTGCTTGCGCTTTGCCGTTTATGTAAATAATATTGACCTGAAAAATATTTTTGCATGGTGAATGTTAAGCCTTAATGCCTGAAATGCCGCATGCCGGTGATAACCATTACGAGGTTATTTTCAACAGCATAATTTATAGAGTCTTTATCCCTGATTGATCCGCCCGGTTGTATAAAAGAAGTGATACCATTTTTATGCGCAATTTTCACACAATCATCAAAAGGGAAAAAAGCATCACTTGCCAGTGAAGCATCCTTCAATTCAAAATTAAACTGACCGGCTTTTTGTATGGCTTGTCTTAGAGCATCTATGCGTGATGTTTGCCCGCAGCCTTTGCCAATAAGCCTTTCATTTTTTACAAGCGCAATGGCATTGCTCTTTAAATGTTTGCAGATGATGTTGGCAAATTCAAGATCAAGCTTTTCATGTTCATTGCATGCACGGCCACCGGCTTCTTTCCATTCGGTGAAGTTGCCTTCGTCATTCTGTTGTTGAAGCGTGCCGTTTAACAAAGATTTATATTGGCTTGTGTTTTTTGCATCTTCTTTTAATTGCAGTAAGATCCGGTTCTTTTTTGATTGCAAAACTTCAAGTGCATCGGCATTGAAAGACGGTGCGATCAGTACTTCAAAAAATATATCATTGATGGCTTTGGCTGTATCATTATCAATTGCTGTATTAGAAATAAGTATGCCACCGAAAGCGCTTTCAGGATCACCTTCAAGCGCTGCTGTCCAGGCTTCAAACGTATCCTGCCGTAAGGCTGCGCCGCAAACATTAGTATGTTTTATGATGCCGAAAAAAACTGTATCGGTTCTTGTGAATTTTTTTATATCAGCACTTAGCTGCATAGCCGCATCAACATCAACAAGATTATTATAGGATAATTCTTTGCCATTAAGTTGGGTAAATATGTCATTCAAATTACCATTAAAAGTGGCCTGTTGATGGGGATTTTCACCATAGCGCAGCACTGTTTTTGTTGATTGATTATTGCCGGATTTTCCTGCAAAGTAATTTGAGATTGCTATATCATAATCCCGGCAAACATCAAAAGCTTTTGCTGCAAAAACTCTTCGTTGTTCAATTGATGTTTCAGCTTTGCTATTATTAAGAATGGTTGCTAATTCAGTGTATTGATTTTTAGATGCGATAACAACCACGTCTTTAAAATTTTTTGCAGCGGCTCTAATCATGGAAGGGCCGCCAATATCAATTTTTTCAATAATAAGTTTTTCTTCAGAAGTTGAAGCAACCGTTTCTTCAAACGGATAAAGGTCCACGATTACTAAATCAATTTCCGGGATGTTATAGGCTTTCATATCTGAGCGATGTTGCTCATCATCTCTTTTACCAAGGATGCCGCCAAATACCGATGGATGCAGGGTTTTAACTCTTCCGCCTAATATAGAGGGGTAGGAGGTCAACGATTCAACAGGTATGCAACTAAAGCCATTGTCTTCAATAAATTGTTGTGTGCCACCTGTTGAATAGATGGTGATGCGGTTATCAAAAAGGCCTTTAAGTATAATCTCTAATCCATCTTTATAAAAAACAGAAATAAGGGCTGAAGATATTTTCTTGTTCATTGTAAACTGTATGCTGATCAAAAAGTTTTAATCCATTACAAAAGCTCCCTGGGTGGAAACTGAATGGCAGCGCAAATGTAGCTGTTCACACTCTTTTGTCCATTGACCAATTTTCCACAAGCTGTTACTGGCATCAAATACAAAGGTTTGGCATTGAAAGGTTTTATTTAATTGCTGAATGCTTACCCTTGGATTCTTAGATATTATAATTACATCAATCTTAATTCTTTCTCCTGCAGGTTGCCAACCGTGTGTATTTACCAATAATATTTTTTTGCCATGATAGTTTATAAGGTTGTCAGTAATTGATAGATTATCTATCAACGTTACCTGTTTTGCAAAATGATTTTGAATTCTGCCAGGCTTCAAATGAAAGTTTTGCAGCATACCGTCTGACAACAAAGAACTGTCTCCAACAAATTGATAGCTGACCCCATTTGAAAAATCTATTGCAGAATATTTAGGCACATTATATACTATCATTTTTTGCTGCGAAGTTGTTTGCCACGTCGTAAAATCATGCATAATCAACAATAATAAGAATGCGCAAAGGCTGGCGATCAAAGCCTTACCTGTTTTGTTTTTTAGCCAATCAACAATGCAAAAAACAGACACGTAAATAATTATCATTTCAAGAACAGGCAATGAAATTCCGTCATACACTGCAAAGGGTAAACTGTTTATCCAGGTTATAAGATAGTTCATAAGAAAGATGAGCCAC
>JANLXV010000515.1:0-2098 GCA_031365305.1 Chitinophagaceae bacterium | reverse complement strand
ATAATTATTAACATCCTTATGCACAATCATTATATTCAATCTCAGGAATGCAGTTTTTTTAAAAAAGATAATATTTATTTCAGGGTTTATATCAGCAAATTAATACTGCTTTCTATCTGTGTAATTAACCTTTTGCATAAGGCTTCTAAAAGCTATAAATAAATTCCCCCATTTTTTAAATTCTTTTTGTTGTAAACTTTCTGCATGCATTAAAATGTATTCATCATACTGTTGCCTGGAATTTGCACTGTATTGGATAACATACGTTGAGCTGTCTTCATCATCATGCCCCAGCAACCTGAACATGCGGCAATCCCTAAACAGCCCGGTGGCTAAATTTTCAGGGATATGTTCTTTTTGTTGCCATATCAACCAATCCTGACCAATAGCATTATCAACCTTAACTGAAATATTATATACAACCATGTTATACTTTAAGATCAAGATATACGGGACAATGATCGCTATGCTTCACCTCGGGAAAAATTTTTACATCGGCAATATTATCAGCCAGGTTTCTTGTAACAGTAATATAATCTATACGCCATCCTTTGTTCTCAAGCCTGGTAGTTGCTCTTAACACATGCCACCATGTATACTGATGCGGGTCTTTATTCAAATGCCGGAAGCTGTCAATATAGTCGTTGTCTAAAAATTTGGTTAGCCAGGCTCTTTCCTCAGGCAAAAAACCTGTTGTTTTTTTATTGGCAACAGGGTTATGTATATCTATTTCTTTATGAGCAATATTATAATCACCACACACTGCAAGTTTCTTTCTTTTCTTACGAAGCCGGTTAAGATAATCATTGAAGTCTTCAAGCCATACATATTTGTAAGCCTGCCTTGCCTCACCACTTGTACCGGAAGGAAAGTAAGCACACACCACTGTTATCTCTCCAAAGTCTGCACTCATTACCCGGCCTTCAAAATCACTTTGTTCTATTTTATTGCCATAGATAATATTGCTTGCCGGAAGTTTTGTGAGAATAGCCACGCCGCTATATCCTTTCTTTTGAGCACAGAACCAGTATGAGGTATAACCCGCTGCTGCTATGGCTTCTACGGCAATGTCAGCAAAGTAAGCTTTTACTTCCTGCAGGCAAATAATATCAGCCGGGTCTGTAGAAAGCCATTCTAAAAAACCACGCCTTATGGCGGCACGTATGCCATTTACATTATAGCTGATGATCCGCATAATATCTTTTAATTATGGATCAATATTAAGATAGACCATTAGATAAATGAAAAATAATCAGGCGTCGTAAGACAGTTGCGGCCTCAGCCATCTTTCAATGTCTTCAACAGTCATTTTTTTTCTTTCAGCATAATCAGTTACCTGGTCTTTATCAATTTTACCTATGCCAAAATACTTGCTTTCAGGATGTGCAAAATACCAACCACAAACTGATGATGCCGGATACATTGCCAGTGATTCCGTTAAGGTAATGCCTGCAGTTTCGGTTGCATTCAGCAGATCAAACAATTTATATTTTTCGGTATGATCAGGGCAGGCCGGATAACCCGGGGCCGGCCTGATTCCTGTGTATTTTTCTTCAATAAGTGCCTTAATGTCTAATGATTCATTTTTATCATAAGCCCAATATTCAATTCTTGTTTTTTTATGAAGCACTTCTGCAAACGCCTCAGCCAGGCGGTCTGCAAGGGCTTGCAAAATTATTTTGTTATAGTCATCGTATGCATCTTCAAACTTTTTAATGTGTGGTTCTATGCCATGAATACTTACAGCAAACGCACCCAAATAATCATAAGATAAGGCTGATTGATTATTGCCATTTGAAAGTTTTATAAAATCGGATAAAGACATGTTGGCCTGGCCTTCCGCCTTTTGTACCTGTTGACGTAAAAACTCCAATTGTTGCGTGGGCTCATCGTTATCATTGTAAACAACAACACTGTCTGCCGAAGGCTTTGATACTTTCCAATAGCCTATCACGCCTTTTGCCTTTAACCATTCATCTTTAATAATAGTTTTAAGCAACGCCTGCGCATCATTAAAAAGTTTCGTGGCTTCTGCACCTATCTTTTCATCTTTTAATATCTGCGGAAATTTGCCATGAAGTTCCCAGGCAATGAAAAA
>JANLXV010000514.1:0-18180 GCA_031365305.1 Chitinophagaceae bacterium | reverse complement strand
TCTCCTGTACCGGTCACTTTAAAGCGCTTTTTTGCGCTGGAGTTGGTTTTAACCTTTGGCATTTTTATGTTTTAATTTTACACCCTGCCGGCGCTCCCGAACAGACGGGAAACTTATGGAGCCATGTGGGAAATATGTTTTTTATATCGCAAGTGCCGATACGGCCTACACAAAAGGCTTAAGGGGCGCAAAAGTAAGGGAAATAGTTAGAAGTACCGCAAGTTTGAAAATGGATTTAAAAAAATGTAATTATATAGCCAACCCTATAATATCAATCAGGGTAGTATCATTATTTCTTCTTTTGACTCTTAGGTGCAAAAATGGCAAACATTCTTTTGCCTTCCAGTTTTGGCATACTCTCTAAAAGCCCAACTTCAACAAGCCTTTCAGCAAATTTCAACAATAATAATTCACCTCTTTCTTTAAACATGATGGCACGTCCTTTAAACTGAACATAAGCTTTTACTTTATTGCCATCTTTTAAAAAATTTTCAGCATGTTTTGACTTGAAATCAAAATCATGATCATCTGTATTGGGTGTAAAGCGGATTTCTTTTACTTCGGAAACTTTGCTTTTGGCTTTCATTTCCTTTTCCTTCTTCTTTTTTTCGTAAAGGAATTTATTGTAATCTATAATCTTGCAAACGGGAGGATCAGCCTGTGGAGAAATTTCAACCAGATCCAGTTCCTGCTCATTGGCCATTCTTTGTGCCACCACTGTATCGTAAACGCCTATTTCTACATTATCGCCAACCAGCCTTACTTTGGGTACCCTGATCATTTGGTTGGTCTTGTGTTCCTGTTGTTGTTCTTTTTTGAACCTTGGATTAAATGCGCCTCTCGGTGCTCTTGGGGGAAATGCCATTAATTTGTTTTAGTTTAAGATTTTGTTTGACGTATTTTAAAAGTAACGCTATACTTATGCAATACGATTGTTTATTTCTTCTATAATCATTGAGATAAAGTCATCAACTGTTGAAGCGCCTGCATCACCTTTACCCTGCCTTCTCACAGAGACTAATTTTTCATTCACTTCTTTCTCACCAATGATCAGCATATAAGGCACTTTTGCCAGCTCTGTGTCTCTTATCTTCTTACCTATTTTTTCACTGCGGTCATCTATCTCTGCACGAATATCTGCATTTTTCAATTTACTCAAAATATTTTCCGCATAATCCATAAACTTATCGCTGATGGGCAAAAGTTTTACCTGCACCGGATTTAGCCACAATGGAAATTTACCGGCGCAATGTTCTGTAAGCAATGCAATAAACCGTTCCATGCTTCCAAAGGGCGCACGGTGTATCATTACGGGGCGGTGTTTTGCATTGTCTTCACCAATGTAAGTAAGATCAAAACGCTCAGGTAAATTATAATCAACCTGTATGGTACCAAGCTGCCATTTTCTGCCCAAGGCATCTTTAACCATAAAGTCCAGCTTAGGGCCATAAAAAGCAGCTTCGCCATATACTACAACCGTGTTTAAATTCTTTTCGGCGGTGGCTTCAATTATTGCACTTTCAGAAAGCACCCAGTTCTCATCAGAGCCAATGTATTTTGACTGATCTTCTTTATCTCTTAAAGATATCTGGGCTGTAAAATCTTCGAAGCTTAGAGATTTGAAAACATATAATACAAGATCAATAACTTTTTTAAATTCATCTTTAACCTGCGATGGCATACAAAACAAATGCGCATCATCCTGTGTAAAGCCTCTCACCCTTGTTAAGCCGTGCAGTTCTCCACTTTGCTCATAGCGGTACACAGTACCGAACTCAGCAAAGCGTAAAGGCAAATCTTTATAACTGCGTGGAGATGCATTATATATTTCACAATGGTGCGGACAGTTCATTGGTTTCAAAAAGAACTCCTCTCCTTCCTGTGGTGTTTTTATTGGCTGAAAACTATCCTTGCCATATTTTTCATAATGCCCACTGGTAACATATAAATTTTTGTGCCCGATGTGCGGCGTAATTACAGGCAAATATCCTGACGCAACCTGGGCTTTATTTAAGAATTGCTGTAACCTTTCTCTAAGCATAGTTCCCTTGGGCAACCATAACGGTAAACCCATTCCTACCTTTTCTGAAAACGTAAACAGCTCAAGTTCTTTACCTAATTTTCTGTGATCTCTTTTCTTGGCCTCTTCAAGTAAAACAAGATATTCATCCAACTCTTTTTGTGAAGGAAACGTTACACCATAAATGCGTGTAAGCATTTTATTTTTCTCATCACCCTTCCAGTAAGCACCGGCAATTGCAGTAAGCTTTATGCCTTTTATAAAACCAGTTGAAGGAATGTGTGGGCCACGACATAGGTCAGTGAAATTGCCTTGTGTGTAAAAAGTAATAGCCCCATCATTTAAATTAGTTAACAGGTCAAGTTTATATTCGTCACCTTTTTCGGAGAAATATTTTATAGCCTCATCTTTGGCAACGGCAGTTCGCTTGTATGCATTATTTTGTTTGGCAAGTTCAGTCATCTTAGTCTCAATCTTTTTAAGATCTTCTTCACCTATAACATTATTGCCAAGATCAATATCATAATAAAATCCTTTTTCCAGCGGTGGGCCTACCCAAAACTTAACACCGGGAAAAAGATTTTCAACAGCCTCCGCCATAAGGTGTGCCGAAGAATGCCAGAAAGTTGACTTGCCTTTATCATCATCCCACAACAAAAATTTAATGGAGGCATCCTGTTCGATAGGCCTTGAAGCATCCCAAACTTCTCCATCAATTTCTGCTGCCAATACCTTTTTGGCCAGGCCCTCACTAATTTGCTTTGCAATGTCAAGAGATGTAATGCCGGGCTGATATTGCCTTACAGCCTTATCCGGAAATGTAATATTAATCATGCTTTTATGGAGAGCGTAAGCTATCCCCTGTGTTTTTAAGGAGTGCAAATTTAACGAAGTATTACATAAAGAAATAATTGTAAAAACGGCTGCATTTTTTTTTACGCATATTTTTGTTTTTGCAAGTAGCTATGAAAATATTTTTTACCCTTCTCATTTTTTTGTTTGTTCAATCTTTCGCCACAGCCCAGCGTTTTGATGGGCAATGGAAAGGCAATTTCACAGACAACAGTTCCGGCTTTACGGGTTATACCGGCGAGCAAATTGATTATGTTTTAGAACTTGAAACAAAAGGCACATCTATTACCGGGTATTCATACACTTATTTTACCGAAGGTGCCAAACGCTATTATACAATATGCAAATTAAAAGGCATTATTAACCGGGCGAGTAAAGAGGTGACCGTTACGGAATATGAAAGAACAAAATTTAATACACCACAGCAATTCAGAAACTGCTTTCAAACTCATACATTATTGTACTCAAAGGATAAAGAAACCGGTGAAACTTTAGACGGCACCTGGGCACCTGCACCCAACCAGGACGGGGGCTGCGGTTTTGGTAAAACTACTTTGATGCGAAGGCTGTTGACAAGAAGCATGAGATCTGATGAGCCAAAGCAACTGGCAACACTTTCAAAGAAAGCAACACCTTTTCGTGATATGAATCGTGCTGCTGAACCTCCGGTAACTTTTAAGCCAAAGCCCCCGGTTAAAGTTCAGCCTAAAAAAACAAGCCCTGTTATTACAAAGCCTGCTACCAAAAAAGACGTTGCCAAAAAAAGTACCATAGATAACATTCAGAAAAAAACGCCTTTGGTTGTTCCTGAAAATATCCAGGGTAAAAAAATCTCACCAACATCTGAAGTATTTAAAAGATCTAAAGCTGTGATGAAAGTTATAGAAATTGAACAGCCTACTTTTACTGTTCAGCTTTATGATAACGGGGATATAGATGGCGATTCGGTGTCCTTATTTTACAACGGATCGTTACTGGCTTCCCACAAAAGATTAACTGATAAACCCATCTCGTTTACTTTAAGTTTAGAAAACTTAACCGGCGATAACGAATTGACCATGTTTGCAGAAAACCTCGGCGCCATCCCGCCAAACACAGCTCTTATGATAGTAAATGATGGCGATAAAAGATATGAAGTTCGTATTACATCTGATACGCAGAAGAACGGTACTATAGCTTTTGTGCATAAAGATCCTGACTAACCCTTATTCCACACAAAGGCTTTCCAGGCTACAACCATTAATACAAATTGAAGTGGCAAACGCAACCAGGCAACCCATGCAGGTACGCACAATGCCGCAGATATACAGCCATCTTTTTGGATCATGTATACATGTGCCGGAAGAAAAGCAATGAGCAGAAGAATAATAAGCACCGCAGCGAACTTTCTTGTTCTCACATATAATAAAAAAAAACCGGAAATAATTTCAACTGCACCACTCAAAATATTTAAAAAAACATGAGCCGGAAAATAAGGCGGTATAAGGCTTAAATAAGTTTGCGGATGTATAAAATGATTGCAGCCGGCAACTATGTAAAACAGGCCTGTAGCCCAAAGCAGTATCTTATTGAAAATAGATTTTGTTGTTTTTGATAACAATAATTATAATTTAAAATTCCATGTTACAGATGGAATAACGGGGAACAATGACACTTGTTTTGCCTGGATCTTTAAGCTGCCATCAAGGGGATTACCTTCCTGGTCAAAATAAATAAAATAAGGGTTACGCCTGCTGTAAACATTGTATATGCTAAACACCCACTGGCTTTTAATTTTCCGTACTTTCTTTTTTACAGGTGTGTAAGTGGCTGAAAAATCAAGGCGATGATACGATGGCAAACGGTATTCATTTATAGCACTGTATTCCTGTGTAAGCGTTCCATCAAAAATATAAAACCGCTGTGGCAAGGTTGCAGCGTTACCGCTGCCAAACACAAAATCAGCAGATAACTTCCAGCGTTTGTTCAACTCATAACTGCCAACTAAAGACAGATCATTTCTTCTATCAAATTTTGCCGGGTATTTTTTACCATCATTCAAATGATCAAATTTCCGCCATGTCCATCCTAAAGTATAACCAATCCATCCGGTAAATTTTCCTTTTGTTTTATTAATGAACAATTCTGTGCCATAACTCCAGCCTTTGCCAAAAGTGAAATCATCTTCAGCATCCTGCAAGGTTGCCGGTGTGTAGCCTTCTTCATATTCAATTTGGTTTTGCATCTCCTTATAATACACTTCTATAGATGTTTCATAAGCGTTGTCTTTAAAGTTTTTAAACAGGCCTAATGCATATAACCAACTGGCCTGGGGCTTAACATTTAAAGTGCTGGGCACCCATAAATCAGTGGGCAAGGTTGTACCTGCATTACTTACCAGGTGTATGTATTGATAATTTTTTGTGATCGCAGCTTTTAAAGATGTAGTGACATCAAGGTTATATCGCAAGGTTAACCTGGGCTCAAAACCTGCATAAGTTTTTACCGGCTTACCGGCTTTATAAAACGAGCTATCGAGACGGTTTCCATTTTGATCAGTTGTATATTTTATGAAAGGTCCAACCTGCTGAAAGGCGCTGTAACGCACACCTGCATTTAATTTTACCCTGGAAGAAATATCCCAGTTATCCTGGATGTAAAACGCCAGTTCATTGGCATATTTTGTTTGTGCGTTTTGCGGCGTAAATACTACGGAATCCTGTTTGCCGCTGGCAACAGAAGGCGTGAATTTATGATGAGTATATAGACCGCCGAACTTTAATTTATGATTAGTAAAAGGATACAGATCAAAATCCTGTTTAATGTTGAGATCTCTAATCCCTGATTTTAATGCTATCTGGAAATTGTTTTGATCGGCGCCAAACTTAAAATTGTAATCGTTATAAACCAGGGTGGTATTACCGAAAAGCTTCTTATTAAAAATATGGTTCCATCTAAATGTTCCTGTTGCATTGCCCCAGGGAACAGTTACATTTAGCGATTGCCGGGCATTAACATAATCAAACTTATCTTTTCCAAAATAACCACTTAAGTAAATCCTATCCTTCTCTGAAAACTTATAATTGATCTTGGCATTCAAATCATAAAAATAATATCCAGACCCTTTGAATGGACTGGTCTCCGCAAAAAAAGGTTTTGCCAAAACATCTACATAAGTTCTTCTTGCAGAAACAATAAAAGATGACCGCTCTTTTTTTACAGGACCTTGTATGGAAATCCTGGAAGCGATAAGTCCTAAGCCACCATCCACTTCAAACTTTTTATCGTTCCCTTCTTTCATTGATATATCTAAAACGCTTGACAACCGCCCGCCATACTGCGCCGGCATTCCACCTTTAATTAATGACGTGCTTTTTATGGCGTCAGCATTAAATATTGAAAAGAAGCCAAACAGGTGACCTGTATTATAAACCACAGCATCATCCAGCATAATCAGGTTTTGATCAGGCCCGCCACCTCTTACATAAATACCTGCACTGCCTTCTCCTGCATTACGAACTCCCGGCAAAAGCTGTATAGTTTTAAGCACATCAACTTCCCCTAAAAATGAAGGCAACGATTTAATCTGTTCAATCGAAAGATCAAGCTTGCCCATTTGTGCATTACTTACATTTCCATCTCTGCGCTTTGAATAAATTACAATCTCTTCACTGGCTTTATCTTTTGGAAGGAGTTCTATATTATATCTGATATCGTTGCTTAGATCAACCTGAAAAGCTTTGGGCTGATAACCAACATTAGTACAGATGATGACATAATTTCCTGCAGGTAAGGACAAAGAATAAAAGCCATATTGATTAGAAGATATTGCGTTTTTACGGCTTTGTGCAGAAACGGTTGAACCGATCAAAGTTTCACCATTCAGCGAGTCTTTCACATAGCCGCTTATTGTAAAACTTTTTTGTGAGAAAAGCAGTATAGGCAAACAGAGATAAGAGACTAAAATGAATAATTTATACATCGCATGTTATTAACAAAGGAGATGATCATTTGTTATTTGATCGTGTCTTTTATTTCACCGCAATGCAGCATGGAGTTTTTAAATTCAGGATGGTTTTTACCCAAATAAGGATTGATAATTTCTTTTGTATTGCTGACCCAGTTGGCTTCATTATTTTCTCCAAAAGCCATCGGGCAATTTTGCCAATATAAGGTTGGGCCTTCGTATTTAATGGTTTTTAAAAAGGGATATAAGTTTTCAGAGATCATTCTAAAATCCTGCCGCATTTCTTTAAGATCGGTTTCTTTTTGCAGCGCCATGGCATTAGTAGAAATATCTTCGATCTGCATTTTCACTGATTGGGAAATAGCCGCAGATTCCTGGTTTAGCTCATCTGTTTTTATTTGCTTTAATGCCAATACAAAACCAGACGTTGACGATTTGATCTTAGAAGTATCTGCATCTACAAAAGAGGATTTCATTTCAAAATAATTATTCAATGCTGCTGAAACACTTTCGTTAAAAGGCGCTGAATGACGCTTTGCCACAACTTTTTCTGATTCAATGGATTTTTTTTCTGTAGAGGCCGAATCTTTTTTCTTATTAAATACTAAAAAGTACACCGCTATAGCAACTACAACAAGTATGATCACAGGAAGCAATTTTTTCATTAGTTTTTTTGCAAAGTTAATTTATATCAACATGGTAAACATTGCTAAAGAGTGAATATTTAAACGAATACCATGTAATTTTGCGGCCATTTTAAAACACTTTATGTTATTAGGATTACAGAATGTAACTTTTGAATTTGGGGCAAGGGTAATTGTTGAAGATGCTACCTGGCATATTCAACCGAATGAAAGAATAGGCCTGATTGGTTATAATGGTACAGGTAAGTCTACACTTTTAAAAGTACTTACGGGCCAATATTTACCGTCAGCCGGCTCTGTTGAAAAAGGCAGGGAAACTACAATTGGTTTTTTAAACCAGGATCTTTTAAGTTTCGAAACTTCTGAGTCAATACTTAAAGTGGCTATGGGCGCTTTTGAAAAAGTTTTAAAGCTTGAAAAAGAGATTGAAGAACTGGGAAAAAAACTTGAAGAAAGCTCTGATGAAGAACTGGCGCATGTTTATGCAGACAAATTGCACGATCTTGAAATTGCCGGCGGTTATGAAATTCATTATAAATCAGAAGAAATATTGCAGGGTTTGGGGTTTTCAAACGCAGATCTTCAAAGGCCTTATAAAGAATTTAGCGGCGGTTGGAGAATGCGGGTATTATTGGCTAAGATGATCCTGATGCAGCCTGATGTGCTTTTAATGGATGAACCAACCAATCACCTCGATCTTCCGTCTATTGAATGGCTCGAAAAATATTTGCAGCATTATCCCGGTGCTGTAGTAATTGTATCCCACGACCGTTATTTTCTTGACAGGATGGTGAATAAAATTGTTGAACTCTATCAACGTGAATTACATTTTTACACCGGCAACTATACCTATTACCTGCAGGAAAAATTGCAACGCATCGAAATACAAAAAAGGGCTTACGAGAATCAGCAGGATTTTATAAAACAGCAGGAAAAATTTATTGAACGGTTTAAAGCAAAAGCGTCAAAAGCAGCACAGGCCCAAAGTGTGATGAAGCGCCTGGATAAAATTGAACGTATAGAAAACACTGACCTTGAAAGACCGGATATGCGAATCAATTTTACTATTGATAAAACGCCCGGCAGAACTTTAGTGACTTTAAAAGATGTTGGTAAAAGTTTTGGTTCGGTTAAAATACTTGAGCATACCGGCGCAGAAATAAACCGTGGTGATAAGATTGGCTTAATAGGCGCCAACGGTAAGGGAAAATCAACATTGTTGCGTATTGTAGCGGGTACAGAAACTTTTGAAGGTGAAAGAATATGGGGACATAACGTGGTAGATTCATTTTATGCACAACACCAACTTGAAGCCTTGAATATTGAGAACAATGTTATTGAAGAAATGGAGAATGCCCGGAGTGGTAAAACTGAATTGGAATTACGAACATTATTAGGTTGTTTTCTTTTTAGTGGTGATGATGTTGAAAAGAAAATCAAGGTGTTAAGCGGTGGTGAAAAAGCCAGGGTAGCTCTTGCAAAAACAATTGTAAGCAAAGCCAATTTTTTATTGCTGGATGAGCCTACCAATCACCTGGATATACATTCAGTTGATTTACTGATTGAATCATTAAATAAATACAGTGGCACTTATTTATTAGTAAGTCATGACCGGTATTTTGTAAATAAAACCGCAAATAAGATATGGGAAATTGAAGATTATAAGATCAAGGAATTTGTGGGTACTTATGATGAATGGGAAGAAATGAAGAAAAAGAAAGCTTCTATGCAGGAAAGCAAAGCTGAAATAAAACAGGCCGATAATTCAAAAAAAAATACAGAACAAAAAGCAAAACCAAACAACAGCAGGAATAGCAATAATGCCGATGATAAAAATTTAAAAAGAGAGCATCAGCAGGTGCAAAAGCAATTTCAACAGGTGGAAGAAAAAATTGCGTTGCTGAATACAGAAAAAAATAAATTAGAAAATTCTTTATCTGATAAAGACATTTATTCTGATAAAAAAAAGTTTAGTGATGTAGAGAAAAGTTTACAAAGTGTGGCGGACCAACTGAAAGAACTTAATGCTAAATATGAGACTTTATTTGAATCTCTAATGGATTGGGAAAAAAATCTAAATATTCTTTAGCGCCTAAATTCAGTTTTACAAAAAACCCTTTGCAAAAAATGCAAAGGGTTTTTTATTTGAATTCTCTATGTGTAAAGGCTTAGTAATTCCTAAGCTTCATTTCTACTCTCCTGTTCTTCGCTCTGCCGGCGGCGGTTTTGTTTGGTGCTATCGGCTGATCTGGGCCAAAGCCTTTGGTTTCCATACGGCCTTCTTCCACGCCTTTGCTTACCAAATAGGCTTTCACTGAATTGGCCCTGTCATGCGACAATACATGATTTTTTTCAGTATTACCGGTGCTATCTGTATGGCCTTCTATATCTACTTTAAATGTAGGGTTCTCAGTAAGTATTTTAGCCACACCGTTTAAGGCCGGATATGATTTAGCCAATAGTTTTGAGCTGCTTGTTGCAAAGAAGACATTTCTTGCGGCAAGGTTCACTTTCTCAATGATCTCCTGTTTAATCTCAGGGCAACCAAAGTTGCTGGCTACACCCGCTTCGTTAGGGCATTTATCTTCTTCATCATTTACACCATCATTATCTGTATCTGGTACAGGGCAACCCTGGTAACGGGCTACACCGGCTACATTAGGGCACTTATCTTCTTCATCGTTTATACCATCCTTATCTGTATCAGGCACAGGGCAGCCCTGGTATTTAGCAACACCAGCTACATCAGGGCAGGTATCATCCTTATCAGCAACACCATCACCATCACGATCTGGGCAGCCGTTTAATGCCGGTAAACCCACTGTATCAGGGCAGGCATCTAAACTATCTACAACCCCGTCACCATCACGGTCTGTTACTACCATTACAGGTACTTCAACCGGCTTGGGTTCTTTAACTCGGCCTATATTAAATGCTACGCCTAATGAATGCATTAAGCTTCTTGGCACTTGGTTTTTTTCAAATGTCTGCCTGTATTGTGTTTGTAATAATATATATACCTGGCTCTGGATATTAAATTGAAAGCCGATTCCTACAGGCACATACCCTGTAAAAACATCTGTGTAATGGCCGCCACCAACACCTACTGTAAGAAATGGCGTAAATAAATGGGCGTCGCTAACAGGGTGAAGATTTAACGTGGCTTCTAATTCTGCCCCAAACTCATTACGATCTGTTGCCCTGCCGGCATTAGTAGCGTAATCGTAAAATATTCCGTTTAATCTTCCGGAAAAGTCAATGTTGTTGGTTAATCCTTTCCAGTAAGATACGCCAAGAGAAGAGGCTTGCTTCCTCGGATTAAAAATATCTCCCTTCTTAAAAACATCTTTTAAAGACGTGCTGTCAATGGCTTTAGGAGAATTATTATCAACGAGTGAATAATGAAAACCTAATAAAGCTGGTTTTTTTGGCGAAAGGAATTTTTGAGCGAAGGTTGTTGCGGAGAGAAAAATCAGCGCAAGTAGAGTTAATTTTTGTTTCATTCGTAGATGTTTGTTGTTAGTAATGTTCTAATATTAAGTAATTGATAAAATTTAACTGATTGTTAAACGGCGAAGGTATAACAAATTTTATTCCACATGTGTCAGCAACAGCTTTTGTATCGCCCAGGTGATGTGATTTCTTCTATATTTGCAAACGCAAAACTCACCGGGTTTTATAATACCGGCTCCGTAGCTCAGTGGATAGAGCAACAGCCTTCTAAGCTGTGGGTCACACGTTCGAATCGTGTCGGGGTCACGTACCAAAGCTTCTTAACCGAAGCTTTTCTTGCTTATAAACAGGAACAATGGAAATAAAAATAGAGGATAGCTGGAAACAAGTTTTAAAAGAAGAATTTTCGCAGCCATATTTTGAACAGATTGTTGGTTTTTTAAAAACTGAGAAAGCTACGGGTAAAATTATCTATCCGCCGGGCCAATTAATTTTTAATGCTTTTGAAAAAACGCCCTTTGATAAAGTAAAGGTGGTGCTGCTGGGGCAAGACCCTTATCACAATCCTGGGCAGGCACATGGGCTTAGTTTTTCGGTGCCAAAGGGTGTGGCTATGCCACCGTCGTTAATTAATATTTTTAAAGAAATAAAAACAGATCTTGGTATTTCGTTGCCGCCGCATGGTGATCTTGAAAAATGGGCTGAGCAAGGTGTGCTACTTTTAAATGCCACACTAACTGTGCGACGAAATGAACCGGGCAGCCATAGTAAAATTGGCTGGTTAATTTTTACTAATGCTGTTATTCAAAAGGTATCTGATGAAAAACAGAACGTGGTGTTTATTTTATGGGGGAAATTTGCACAGGAAAAACAAGCGCTTATTGATGAAACCAAACATGCAGTTTTAAAGGCAGCGCATCCTTCGCCGTTTAGCGCTGATAAAGGCTTCTTCGGCTGCAAGCATTTTTCTAAAACCAATGCTTACTTAACACAACATGGTATAGACCCAATTGACTGGGATAATTCGTAGGGAGGGATGAGGTGCGAGGCACAGATGTCAGGCACAGAAATCAGTTATCAGCTTTCAGGTATCCGGTGAGGTGTGTGGCTTTGATAGAAGAATTATAAGCCAATGAAAGATTGAAAAAACATGCACTTAATAAAAAATATTCTGGCGAGGCTGTTTGCAGTATGGGCAGCCATAATTTTTATCATCACGATGATTCCCGTGGGCATTGCTATGTGGATTATTGGTGTGGCAGATGAACCAAGGCGCACCGTTATTTTTCAAAGTATTTCTAAAATATGGATGCGAATATTTTTCGCTTTAAGCGGCTGCCGGCTCCGGGTTACAGGAACAAAAAACTTTATAAAGGGTCAAAATTATATCGTGGTATGCAATCATAATTCTTTTATGGATGTACCATTAACGACGCCTTTTATTCCCGGGCCAAATAAAACCATTGCAAAAATAGAAATCTCACGGGTGCCTGTATTTGGCCTGATTTATAAACGGGGATCAATCTTGCTTGATAGAAAAAATAAAAACAGCCGCAAAGATAGTTTTAGAAAAATGAAACAGGTGCTGGCTATGGGTTTACATGTTTGCATTTATCCTGAAGGCACCAGGAACAAAACCAACGAACCTATGAAAGCTTTTCACGACGGAGCTTTCAGCCTTGCTATTGATACAAAAAAACCTTTGCTGCCAACGCTTCTTTTCAATACCAAAAAAGTACTGCCACCGGAGAAAACTTTTTATTTCTGGCCTTCTAAAATGGAAATCCATTTTTTACCACCCATACAAATAATGCCTGAAGATTCACCGGAAGAATTAAAACAAAGAGTGTTTAAAATAATGGCAGAATATTATACGTCTCATTTATAAAGCATCATTAGTATATCTCGTCCGGTTGATCTTAAGGTCTCTCAGCATACCTGACTTAGGACTAATGTTTATGCTGAAGAAACGATACCTGCCAACAGGGGATAATTGAATAGCCATTTGCCAGCAATGCATTTCACGGGCAATAGATATGGACACTAAACCCAGCTCCGTTTTCGTAATGTTATAAGAGCCATTTAACCCAAGCTGCCACTTTGGAGTAAGATTTAAGGTTCCTCCAAAAGTAACATCCTGCGAAAAGCTTGTTGTAAACCCGGTATAATCGCTTTTACGCAAACGGCTAAACCGTAAAGCATAAGAAAAATTAACCGACCATGGAATGTTGAAGTCTGCATACTCTGCAGGGTTGTTATTAATGTAATCCAATTCGCTTTGATACTCGTCATTGGTATAGCCGGGGTCTTCTGCAAAATCATTTGTTTTTAAACTTTGCTTATCGGTTTTCTTTTTATCTTTTCCGCCGCCCTGGAAAGAACTTGACATGGATAACTGCCCTGAGGTTAACCTGCCTAACGACAACAATTTATCTCTCCAAACTAATTTATTAATTCTTTCTCCTGTTGCATCTACCTGGTAAGGATCAAAATTGGCGCTGCCTGTAAGATTGATCTTTTCAAAAAGATTACTTCTCAGGCTTACATTAATATTGCTGAGGTTAAAAGAATCTGCCAATAAATTATAGAATGTATTAAACCCTAAGCCATCAATAAGACTTACTTTTTTTAGTGCACCTGCAGAAGTATCTTTTTTACTACGCACTTTCATCTGCAGGTTATTTTCGAGAGAGAAGGAAATACCGCCCGATCGCCCCTGCGAATATTCAGGAAACACATTATCAGAAAAAAAAGAATATGCGATCTTTCTGCCTGCAGTATCTATTTGTAACGAATCATAAAATTGTTTATTCATGTCTGGTCGATAGCTAAAACCTATGCTTGGCCTTATCTCATGCCGTATGGCCTGTATCTTGGCGTCCTTGCTCTTAGCAGTTATCAACCCAAAAATTCGTGTGGAGGCTGATACGCCAAAACTCATTTCCCTGGCTGTATACAACCCTTTTGTTGCAGTAGTATCTACTTTCTTTTTGGCAGTATTCCACTGCCTGGAAGATTTACGCTGATACCAGGTTTCATCATAACTAATGCTAGGCCCTATTTGAAAAGCACCAATTTGCGGAAGCGATAATGATATTGGTATAGAGTGATGTGCGCCATATTGAAAGGTGTCTTTTATTTGTCGCAGGATATTTCCGGCTGTATCATAAAAAGAAAAAAGACTTCGTGCATTACCATTGTAGGCGAAACCGATATTCTCAAACCATTTAGGTGTACCCACAAAATCTTTTTTACGGAAGGGATATTGCGTTTGTACATTAAACGCCACATCAGGCAGGTTTACATTAAAAAGATTAAGCAGTGTGTTTTGATTATGGTTGGCGCTAACCGTTAAATTGAACGGCTTATCCTTCCATGTTTTTGAATAATTAATTGACGAAGTTAACTGGTTACTAAAATTACTTCTTGGGCTATTAGGTATCTGCGAATTAAACTTACTGCTGCTCACATTTACATTAGCCCCAAACGTTACACCGGGCCTTGCTCTTGTATCTGCAGAATGACTCCACGTTAAACGGTAACTGCGGTTTTTTGAATAATCAGGATCGCCTTTAAAATTATACTTGTAGCTCTGTACATCAAAGGCAAGGTTGCCACTGTATTTATATAATTTTTTATAGCGGGGGTTAATGTTCATCGTCCATCCTCCGTAAGAATATAAGTTGCCTCTTATAATCACATCCCAAAAATCGCCCAACACTTTATAATAGCCAAGGCCTTCAAGGCCTACACCAAATTGTTCATTGGTGGTAAACTGCGGCATAAGAAAACCAGAATGCCTTCCTTTGCTTAAAGGGAAAATGCCAAAGGGCAGATATAGAGGAACAGGCACGCCTTCAAACTCCGGATGAACAGGACCTGTGATAGCCAGCTTTTGGTTGATGAATTTTATCCTGTTACTTACAAAAGCAAAGTGAGGCGTATCTAAGTTGCAGGTAGTAAACCTTGCTCTATCTACAAAGAACACATCGTTGTCAAACTTCTTTATGGTTTTGCCGTAAACATATATTTCTCCCTGTTGTGTGTAAGTACTTTTTGTAAGGCCTTTGCCCGTTTTAATATTAAACTTTAGTGAGTCACTTTGTGAAGAAAAATCGCCTTGTTTAAATGTAGGCATGGATATTACTTTGCCCAGGCTATCCCGCTTTATGGAGGCTGTAATATTTCCTGTTTGCTGATCCAGCTCTATCACCGGTGCTGTAAGATCGTTATCCTTATAATTTGTTTTGGTTTCTTTGCCATATAAAGTAATACGTTGTGTCGGCACATCCAGCACCATCGAATCTTCAGCATCGTAACTTATTGGCGCATCTAATGAATCTGAAGAAAGTTTTAACCCGATGGTATCTATGGTTGTAAGCACAATAGATGAATCGTTCCGGGCGTTAGGTCTAGTAGAATCAGAAGGAATTGTATCAGCAATAGCAGGCCTAATAACATTTGTTAGTGCAGCAGGTTTAGCAGGTATAGTGTCAGTTACAACTCTTTTAAATTTACGTGGTACAGTATCATTAGCTTCGGTTAAAAAATTGTGAAAGGGAAAACTTTGCACAAGCTTATTTTTACTTTGTGCCGTAATTAACAGAAACAAAACTGCGAACACCGATACTGAGATGTATTTTGATCTAACTTTGAAATGGTGACTCATGGCAGTTGTAGGAAACAAAAATAGCCATATTAGCTGTAAAGCTTTCCCAGGTTTAATGTATAATTAACTATTAGTAAAACAGGTTATTTAAGAATGTACAGATCTAATCTTTTAATAAAAGCCTTTTTTTGCTTTTCTCTTTGTGCGGTTTGTTCTGCCTTTAAAACATTTGCACAACAGCCCAAAAAAATAAGGACTATAATTATTGATGCCGGCCATGGTGGTTCAGAACCCGGTGCACATGGAGAGTATGAAGGTTCATTACGCTCCCAGGAAAAAGACATTACACTTGCTATAGCTTTAAAATTGGTAGATGAATTAAAAAAGGAACTGCCAGGCACTAATATCATCCCAACCCGTACCACAGATATTACCCAGCCGGTAAAAGAAAAAGCAAAGTTTGCCAATGACAATCATGGTGATCTTTTTGTAAGTATTCACGCCGATGCGGTATTGCTAAAAACAGGTTCCAGGATTAAAGGTTACAGAACTGAAACTTATACTACAACAAAATATACAGGCAAAGGCAAAAGCCGCAAAAAAATTGTAACGAAACACCAGCGGGAAGTGCCTGTTAGGGAATATTTTAAAATACCTACCACAAGAAAAGGCACCAGTACTTTAATATTTACCGCACAACGAACGAACCTTAAAGTTGAAGCCATGCAGAACAGTGAACTGGCTTTTGATACTGATCAAAATGATAGTTCACTGGAAATAAATTATGAAAGCCCTGAGTGGAAAGCTAACGCTTTATTGTATACACAAAACTATTTTAAGAAGAGCTATAAATTAGGTTCAGCCATTCAGCAGGAAATAGCAGATATGGGTAGAGATGATCTTGGTGTATGGCAAAGGCAAAAAGGAATATGGGTTTTACAGGCCACGCAAATGCCGGCAGTATTGGTAGAAACCGGTTTTATTGCCAACTACGAAGATGAAAGATATTTGAACAGTGAAGAAGGACAGCAACAAATTGCAGAAGCTATTGCCAAAGGTTTAAAAAAATATAAAGAACAGGTAGAAAATCCCAAACCCCTTCAGCCGGATACGCAGGTAAACGCTGCTGCCGTGGAACCAACCCAGCAATAAACGCTCTCTTCATCTTTAAGCAATGGCCCTTCCATCATTTTTGAATATCAACGTGTAAGGTGTATTTTCGTTTTTCTATTCAGCTAACCTATAGGCTGGCGTACAAACCAAATACAACATGAAAATTAATAATGAAACCAAGATAGGTATACTGGCAGTTGCAGGCATTATCATCTTTATAGTTGGCTTTAATTTTTTGAAGGGCAAAAATCTTTTTAAGAAAGAAAAATATATATACGCCGTTTATGAAGATATACAGGGGCTTAATAAATCAAACCCTGTTGTGATTAACGGGCTTCAGATAGGCAATGTTGCAAAGCTGGATGGCGGTAAAGATCTTAAAAGAATTGTAGTAAGTGTAAACTTGACGCAGGACGTGAACATCCCCAATAACTCACTGGCTGTAATAAATCCCAACTTATTGGGCAGCACTTCTCTTGAAATTAAATTAGGCAATTCCAATGTATACTTAAAGCCCGGTGACACATTGATCACAACGCTAAGTGGCGGTGCATTTGAAGAAGCTTTAAAATTATTTAACCCGGTGTTGTATGAAGTAAGAAATTCTGTAAAATCATTAGATTCAGTATTACATATTATCACAAGCGTATTTGATCCCGCAACAAAAAATAACATAAAGGGCATACTGGAAAATTTAAATACTACTACAGCGTCCTTTACCAATACAGCAGCATCTCTTCAGAGTTTATTAAATCCGCAAACAGGCGCTCTTGCCAGGTCTCTGGAAAATGTAAATAAATTCTCCGGCAACCTTGCCGCCAACAATGATAAGGTTACAAGCATCATGACCAACTTTGATAAAGCTTCAACCGGCTTTGCTAATCTCGACTTTCAAAAAACACTTAACTCACTTGACAGCTCTGTAAACGCTTTAAAAACGGGTATCCAAAAAGTGAACAGTAAAGATGGCTCTATTGGCTTACTGTTAAATGATACCAAAGTTTATGACAACCTCGCTTCTACCTCAAACAAATTAAATATTTTGCTTGATGACATTAGAGTTCATCCTAAAAGATATCTGACAATTTCTGTGTTCAGTAAAAAAGATAAAGGCAATTATATCACCGCACCTTTAATTGATGATACATTAAAGCTGGCTGTACCTGCGATGGACTCTATAGTATCTCCATAATTAATGAAATCAGTATTAAAGTTTTTATTTATTGCATGTTGTATTCTGTCTTCTTATCATTCTCATGCACAGGTTACCCCTTCATCTCCGCCTGACAGAACGATTGAAATAGTTAGCGGCTTAAGCCTGCGTGAAAAAACAATAGACTCTGTAAACAAAATTGAAACCATTGCAGGCAAAGTTTTTTTAAGAGAAAATCTTACAAAATTTTATTGTGACAGCGCCATCATTAACCGCAAAGACAATACCATTGAGGCTTTTGGAAATGTTCATATAAATGATGATGACAGCCTGCATACCTATTCTCAATACTTAAAATATTATGGAGATAGCCGCCTGGCTTACCTGAAG
>JANLXV010000481.1:0-1715 GCA_031365305.1 Chitinophagaceae bacterium | reverse complement strand
AATGAATATGTTTGGTCATTTCCGGATTCTGGTAAAATGTATGCTGAAAAAGGCATTCAATTAGCAAAAAAACTAAATTACAAATATGGACAAGGTTTGTGTTCAAACATTATATCTGTAGGGTTGGCAGAAACAGGTGATTTTACAAACGCATTAGATTTTGGATTCAGGGCACTGGATATATATGAAAATTTGCGTGATACTTCACAATTAGTTCTCAGTTATATTACATTACTAATCTGCTATCGCGATCAGGGCGATTATAAACAGGCGTTAGCGCAAGGCTATAAGGCGAAAGAAATTCAGGCATTATTACCGTTCGATAGTTGGGCAAATCAATTAATATTTGCCAACCTGGCTTCAGTTTATGAAAAAAATAACCAACTGGATTCAGGTTTATATTATGCACAAAAAGCTTATGATATTAATAAAAGGAAACTCATTTTTAATAACATTGGGTAATGTTTACTTTAAAAAAAATATGCCTGAGAAAGCACTCTATTATTACAAAGAAATATCTGCTGATACATCTCAAAGTGAATGGGGTTTAATGGATACATATTATGGAATGTCTGCAGCATTTGAATTAATCAATAATATTGATTCTGCAATTTATTATGCACAACTTTCTTTTTCAACAGCAGGAGACATTGATAACCCCCGGGGACTCATGGATGCAGCAAAACAACTTGCTCATCTTTATGAAAAAAGAAATAAGTATGATAGCACTGTAAAGTATTTAAAGATGGCTGTAAACATAAATGACCGTCTATTTAGCAGGCAGAAAATAAGAGAAGCTCAAAGTTTTGCTTTTAATAAAACGTTGCGTGATCAGGAATTTGAGTCTCAGCGAATACAGGATAGAAACAAAATGAAAATGTATTCCTTATCCGGTGGGGTGCTTGCTTCTTTAATTATTGCATTCATTCTTTGGCGCACTAACAGGCACAAGCAGAAAGCAAACACTTTGTTACAACAACAAAAAGAAAAAGTAGAAAGCACATTATCAGAATTAAGGTCCACACAAGCTCAACTTATCCAATCAGAGAAGATGGCATCATTAGGTGAACTCACCGCCGGCGTTGCGCATGAAATTCAAAATCCGTTAAACTTCGTGAATAATTTTTCAGAAGTGAATAATGAGCTGATTGAAGAATTAAAAAGTAAGAAGTCAAAATTAAAAACCGAAGAGCAAGATGAAATATTGAATGATCTTTTTCAAAACAATGAAAAAATAAATCATCATGGCAAACGTGCTGATGCCATCGTTAAAGGCATGTTGCAACATTCGCAAAGAAGTGAAGGTAAAAAAGAACTCACCGATATTAATGCACTATGTGATGAATATTTACGATTAAGTTATCACGGTCTTCGTGCAAAAGACAAAAACTTTAATGCAGTCCCGATAGCTATCGGGATTAAAACTGATTTTGATGAAAGCCTCGGCAAGATCAACATCATACCACAGGATATTGGAAGAGTATTATTGAACTTATACAACAACGCGTTTTATGCGGTGAATGAAAAACGGAAAACTGCCGGCGAAACCTATACACCCACGGTAACCGTAGGGACTAAAAACTCCCTCTCCACCCGTGGAGAGGGCAGGGGTGAGGTTATAATCTCTTTTACTGATAATGGCAATGGCATCTCTCAAAACATCATTGATAAAATATTTCAGCCCTTTTTTACCACTAAACCAACGGGGCAAGGCA